>JAZQRG010000162.1:0-17719 GCA_045629445.1 Mycetocola sp.
GTGCTGCCGGAGCTGCTGCCAGCACTCTCCTCGGCGGCCGACGAGGTGCGGGGCCTGCCACCGGTGAGCGCTGAGGCGGTGCTCGAGCAGTTGCCCAGCGATATCCGCGCCGCGCTCGGCGTGCTCGCCCAGCCAGGAGCCCGCGTCGACTCCGAACACGCGTTCGCCGCGCTCACCGCGCTCGGCATCGGAACGGGCGATACGGCCCTGCCCGACTCGACCGCCCCGCTCCTCGCACTCATCGAGGCACTCCCCGCTCCGTTCGTCGAGCGACTGCTCATCGAACTGCTCGCCCGACTGGTCGAGCCCTAGCCGGTTAACGGTCAACGGCACCGGACGAATCGTCCGGTGCCGTTGGCCATCACTGCATTATCGAGCGGATGCCGCCTTCGCGGCTTCCTCGCGCTCCCGAGCCGCACGCTTATCGAGTCGCCGTTCACGGGCACCCTCAACGAGGTTGTACAGCGTCGGCAGCACAACGAGCGTCAGCAGCGTCGAGGAGACGAGACCGCCGATCACGACGATGGCGAGAGGCTGCGAGATGAAGCCACCCTCACCGGTCAGGCCGAGCGCCATCGGCACCAGGGCGAAGATCGTCGCGAGTGCCGTCATGAGGATCGGGCGGAGCCTGCGCGACGAACCGTGTCGGACCGCGTCAGTGACCGCCATTCCCCTCGCCCGGTACTGGTTGACGAGGTCGACGAGCACGATCGCGTTTGTCACCACGATTCCAATGAGCATGAGCACACCGATGAGCGAAGCAACACCGAGCGGGACGCCCGTGATCACCTGCAGGCCGATGGCGCCGGTTGCCGCGAACGGCACGGACACCAGGAGCAGCAGCGGCTGCCGGAGCGAACGGAACGTTGCGACCATGACGATGTACACGATGAGGATCGCCGCGAGCATCGCGAGCCCGAGCTGCTGGAACGCGTTGCCCTGGTCGGCCGTCACACCGCCGAGTGTTGCTGTCGCTCCCGCTGGCAGGTCAACCGAGTCCAGCGCGGCGGACACCTCAGCACTCGCCGTTCCGATGTTGTCACTCGCGGGGGTGATCGCGACCGTGGCGGACCGCTGGCCGCGAACCGATGTGATCGTTGACGGACCCTCGACTTGCTCGACGACAGCGAGGGTGTCGAGCGGCACGGGCCCGATAAGCGTTGGCACCTCGAGTGCCGCAAGCTCGGCGATCGTCGTCGGCGGGTTGTCCGTCGCGATGTAGATGCTGATCGTGCTTTCGTCAAGAACGATCGAACCGGCGGATGTCGGCTGCATGGCCTGCGAGACGTAGCCGCCGAGGGCGACCTCGCTGTATCCGGCAGCCGCAGCGTCATCCCGGTTCACCCGAACCTCGATGTATGGCCGTGATTCGCTCAGGTTGTTGGTGACCTGACGCATCCCCTCGAGGTCCTTCGCTGCGTCAGTGACGGCATCCGTCGCTTCCTGCAGCTTCGCCTGGTCGGGGGCGGTGATGTCGACCTCGATGTCGCTGGACGCGCCGAAACCGCCAGCGGAGCTGAGTTCGATCTCACCGGCGTCTGCGATGTCTTCGAGTTCGTCGCGCACGGTTGCCTGGAGCGCTTCCTGGTCGGCTTCCTCGTCGGTTGTCACCGAGTAGGTGATGCCGCCGTCTCCGCCGCCACCGAACGCGGAGAGGAGGCCACCGGACGAACCGATCGTCACCTGGACCGTGTCGACGCCGTCGATGCCGCGCAGTGCGTCTTCGACCTTGGATGCGGCAGCGTCCTGGGCGTCGAGGCTCGTGCCGACGGGTAGCTGCTGCGTCACGTTGAGCGTGTTCTGCCCTGCGTCGCCGAGGAAGTTCGTCTTCATGAACGGCAGGAGCGCGAGCGTGCCGCCGAGCACGAGAACGGCGAGCAGGATCGTGACCACCGAGTGCTTGAGCGTCCAGTTGATGATCGGCAGGTACCCCTTTTGCAGCAGGGTAGGGTGCTCGAGCTCATCTTCCTCCTCAACCCCGGACTTGCGTCCGCGACGGGTTGCGACGGCAACCGCAGCGGCCGAAGCGAAAACCGCGGGTTCAGGCTGGCTGGCTGTTTCCTCCCGTGGCGCATCTTCAGGGGCAGGCACTGACTCGACGACGGGATCAACCGTCGGCTCGACCGAGGCGACTTCGGCTTCATGATCGGGCTGAGTCTGGCTCTCGACAGGCGCATCCTCCTCGTCGCCCGCGAGCGACTTCGGACGTGCGATGTACGACGAGTCAACGATCGACGGGGATGCCGCAACACCCTCGGGGAGGGTATTCGCGGGGGGAGCAGAGGGAGTGGTTTCATCGCTCACCGTGGAGCCGGAATTCAGGGCCGGTTCTGCGACCACAGCGGACTCGCTCGTGTTCGATACGGGGACCTCGGAAACCGCAGGCTCGGTCGCCGTGAGCGCCGTTGCACCAGACGCCTGAGGCGCCGTGTCAGCGCCGACAGACGCCATAGTCGACGTCGCGGCCGCCGGGACGGCGACCGGTGCCGAGGCTGCCGTTGCGGAAGCATCCTTGTCGCGCTTCTCGCGCTTGCCAGCCTTGCCAGCCTTGCCAGCCTTGGCCGGCTTCCGTTCCTTCGCCCGCAGGAACCAGTAGGCGAGCACCGGCACGATGGTCAGCGACACGAAGAGCGATGCGACGAGTGCAATGGTGACCGTCAGCGCGAAGGGGCGGAAGAGTTCTCCGGTCATGTCACCCACGAACGCGAGGGGGAGGAAGACCGCGACGGTCGTGATGGTCGACGCCGTGATCGCGCCGGCGACTTCACGAACCGCGGTGACGATCGAGAGGGCGCGGCCGTCTGCGGATCGATCACGGGCCGCTGCCATGTGCCGTTTGATGTTCTCGATGACGACGATGGAGTCGTCGACCACGCGTCCGATCGCGATGGTGAGCGCGCCGAGCGTGAGGATGTTGAGCGTGTAGCCCGTCGCCTGCAACCCGATGAAGGTAATGAGAACCGACGTCGGAATCGAGATGGCCGTGACGAGGGTCGCGCGCACATCGAGCAGGAAGACGAGGATGATCAGCACGGCGAAGACAAGCCCGAGCAGGCCCTCGGTCGCGAGGGACTCAATCGACTGCTCGATGTATGGCGCCTGGTCGAATACGACAGTGAGCGTCACGTCAGAGCCGAGTGCGTCCTCGAGTTCGGGGAGCAGTGCGTTGACACCTTTGGAGACGTCGACCGTGTTGGCCGCTGGCAGTTTCGTGACCGCAATGGTCAGGGCCGGTTCGCCGTCGACGCGGGAGATGCTCGTCACCGGGTTGTCTGTCAGTGACACGGATGCCACATCGCCGATGGTCACGACGGTTGAGCCCGGTGCTGGCGGGGTGTCGGAAACGATCGGGAGCGCAGCGAGTTCCTCTACCGAGGTGATCTTCGAACCGGTCTGAACCGCGAAGGTGCTGTCGTTCTCGGTGATGTCACCGGCCGGGATGAGAACGCCATACTGATCGAGCGTGTCGCTGATGGCCATGCGGGTAACGCCCGCCGTTGCAAGCTTGACGGCATCCGTGTCGATCGTGACTCGCTGGCCGACCTCACCGATGAGTGCGGCTTCGCGTACTCCCTCGATGTCTTCGATGTCGGGTACGGCCGTCTGGTTGAGGCTCTCGGCGAGCGCGTCGGTGTTCTCCTCGGACGACGATGCTGCGATCTGGATCACGGGCAGGTCATCGAGCCCGCCGGAGAGGACCTCAGGTTCAACGTCTGCTGGCAGCGTTGACTTGATGCGGTTGATCGCCTGGTTGATCTTCTGCTCAGCGGTGGCGAGGTCGGTGCCGTATGTGAACGTCGCCGAGATCAGGCCGAGGTTGGTCGATGATGTTGTGCTCGTCGATTCGATTCCTGGGACACCCTGGATCGCGGTCTCAATCGGCGTCGAGACGTCATCGTTAACCACCTCAGGAGACGCGCCGGGGTAGCTGGCAACGATGGCCAGTTGCGGGAAGGTGACGCTCGGCGCCAGTTCCTGCTTGAGGCTCGTCAGCGCGATGCCACCGAAGACGGCGGCGACGATCGTGACGAGTGCGATGAGCGCACGGTTTTTCATGCTTAGAACGGCAAGGACGTGCACGGTTCTCCTGAGGGCGATGCGATGGCTGCCGCGAGTGCGGCGAGAGGAGCGGCGCACGGCCGCCCTACACCTGAAATTCTGTCACAGGGCACATGCAGGAACTGCACGTACAACAAATG
Source organism: Mycetocola sp. (assembly GCA_045629445.1). Classification (GTDB taxonomy): domain Bacteria; phylum Actinomycetota; class Actinomycetes; order Actinomycetales; family Microbacteriaceae; genus Mycetocola_A. The sequence continues at coordinate 4,200 of JAZQRG010000162.1, forward strand.
CTCAGCGTTCCGTTACCACCGCATCCCCGGCATCCGTCGTCGTCGCAGAGAGGGTCAGACCACCTCAGCGAGCAACGCCGAGTCAGGAACCGGCGCGCGGAGGATCGACTGCCAGGCATCGGCGAGCGCGCCAATCGCCTGCTCGGTGTCGTCGACGCCGTAGGTGATCGGGATGCGGATGAAGCGTTCGAACGCACCGTCGATGCCGAATCGTGGTCCCGAGGCAATGAGCAGCCCCTGATTTCGTGCGGCGAGCGCGAGCTGGGAGCTGACCGGTACGCCGAGGTTGACCCAGGTGGAGAGTCCTCCGTTCACGTGCGGAACCTCCCAGTACGGGTACCGCTCGCCGAGCACCTCCTCGAGGCGGTCGCGGGTCGCCCGCAGTTGCTCACGACGAACGTCGAGGATGGATGCCATCTCGGGGAGAAGCTCGAGCACGGTGAGCTGTTCGAGGATAGGGGTGCCGAGGTCACCGATCGACCGTGCGGCGATGAGCTTGCGGATAACTCCGCGTTCGGCGCGGATCCAGCCCAGGCGGATGCCGCCCCACACCGTCTTTCCCACGGAACCGACCGTGATGATCTTCGCGCCGGCAGCATCCGTTGCCGCGAACGGAGGAAACGAGCCCGGCCTGTCGATATCGAGTTCGCGGGTTGTCTCGTCGATAACGAGCACTGTGCCCTGCCGTGCCGCTGCCCGGCAGACCAGGCGCCGGGTCTCGAGCGGCATGGTCGCGCCGGTCGGGTTGTGGAAGTCGGGCATGAGGTAGGCGAGGGTTGGCGATGAATTGTCGAGGGTGTCCTCGAGGTCGGCGGCGTCCCAGCCACCATCGGCGGTGACCGGGATGGGGACGAGCCGTGCCCCTGCCGCCCGAAGCGCGTCGTGGGCGTGAGGGTAGGTCGGGTGTTCGATGAGCGCACGATCGCCGCGGGACAGGTGGGTCCTGGCGATCAGGCCGATCGCGTGCTGGGCGCCGAGCGTGACCATGATCTCGTCGGGTGAGGTGGGAAGTCCCGCTTCGATGTACCGCTCGGCAATCGCCGCGCGCAACTCGGGCAATCCCACGGTGTCGTAGTCAAAGTCATCGAGATAACGCGGCAGCTTGGCCGCCGCCCGAACGGCAGCGCCGGTCATCGCGCCGATCGCGGGAAGAGCCGCCTTGCTGAAGTCGAGGTAACCCGACCTGCGCGCCGTCACCGGTCCAGGGCGGATGCCCGGCACCTGCGCGACACTCCCAGACCCGCGAACGCTCTCGAGAAATCCGCTCTCCCGAAGCTCACGGTATGCGGCGGTCACCGTGGTCCTGCTGACGTCGAGTCGCTCGGCGAGGTCCCGCTCAGCGGGCAGCCGGGTGTCGGCCGGGATCCTGCCATCGAGGATCAGCAGGCGAACCCGATCGGCGAGGCTGCGGTATGCCGCGGCGTCGCTCCGCCACGGGCCAAGCAGCGTCGAGAGAGCACGGGCGGTGATGTGGACGTCGGCCATGGGGCCACTATAGACAGATTGGCCTCTTGCCATAAGGCCAATACTGAAATTGGATGGGAAGCATGACCCGCCGCGTGCTCCAGCTCCTCCTTGGCCTCTTCCTCTACGGAATCGCCATTGCGCTCATCGTCCGGGCCGCGATCGGCGTCTCACCGTGGGATGTCCTGACCCAGGGGGTCTCGCTGAAAACGGGATGGGGCTTTGGCCTCATCACCATCCTCATTGGTGCACTTCTCCTTCTCCTCTGGATCCCGTTGCGGCAGAAGCCGGGCGTCGGCACCGTGCTCAACGTGTTGCTGGTCGGGCTCGCGGCAGACTTCGGGCTCTGGCTGATCCCGGAGAATCTGGTGCTCTGGGCACGCATCCTGCTCTTCACAGCGGGGCTGTTCTCGCTCGCTCTGGCTACCGGCCTCTACCTCGGGGCTCGCTTCGGCGCCGGCCCGCGCGACGGACTGATGACCGGCATCCATGAACTCACCGGATGGCCGATCTGGGTTGGCCGCAGCGGCATCGAACTCACCGTGCTCGGCATCGGCTGGCTCCTCGGCGGCAACGTCGGAATCGGCACGGTGCTCTTCGCCGTCCTGATCGGGCCGCTCTGCGGAATAACGATCCCCTGGTTCCGGATCGAGCTGCCGCGCGATTCGGCAACGGACACCCGGCTCACGGGTTCGGTTGAGCCGAGCGAACCCCTTCTCGACTCCCCCGCCAACTGACGCCGCAGCCCGGCCGCCGGTGACGGCATCCGTTCTCGAAAGAAATGAACGGATGCCGTCTGGTGCGACCGCCTACAGATTGCGTTCGGCATACACGGAGAGGGCGTCGCGCACGAACTCGGCACCCTTCTGACCGCCGTAGTTCGACGCGAAACGCTCGTCGGCGACGTACATCTCACCGAGACCCGTGACGTATTCCTTGATCGCACCCGGGGTACCAGGAACCGATGTGAGCCACTCGACGTGGCGGCGGGCGAGCGCCTGAGCCTCATCACTGTCCGCGGTGAGCTTTGCGTCTGCCGCCGCCGTCCAATCAGCGTTCAGCTCGGAAACTCGGGTCTGCCATGCGACCTTGTCCGCTGCGCTGAGCGATCGCCACCAGGAGTCGCTCGTCGCGTACGCCTCGGTGCCCCAGCGCTCCTCGACCTCATCCTTGTACTGGGTGTGATCGAACCCCTCGAACATGTTCTCGGCCATGATGTGTCCTCCCCTCTCTAATGTGCTGATGGTGTTTTCAACCGACGCGATCTGACGGTCGAGCCGGTCGTGCTCTTTTCGCAACCACGCGAGGTGTCCGCGAAGCGCGCCGGTGGCATCCGTCACTTCGGTGAGGACCTCGGAAATGGCGGGCAATCCGAGTCCGAGGTCACGAAGCAGCAGGATGCGCTGGAGACGCACGAGCGCGTGTTCGTCGTAATAGCGGTAGCCATTCGCTCCGATTCGCGTCGGAGGCAGCAACCCGATGTCGTCATAGTGCCTCAGCGTTCGCGACGTCGTGCCCGCGTGTCGCGAGACCTCCTGAATCGACCACTCCATCTCTGCTTCTCCTTACTCTCGGCACGTTGTGGTCCGCACAGAGGCCACGCTAGACGTTGACGCGACGTCAAAGTCAAGGAGGATCCCTGGTCCCGTTGAGCGCACGACGTTTTGCGGATGCCGTCGACCGAGCGGAGAATCGCAGAGACACTTCTTCCTCGATTGGACCTTCCACATGGACACCATTACCGTCACCGAGCTCGCCGCACTTTCGGAGGCAACCATCATCGACGTCCGCGAGCCGGACGAGTTCGCGCAGGTCCGCGCCGCTGGGGCCGTCAACGTTCCCATGAGCCAGATCATCGAGCGGATCGACGAACTCCCCGCCGACGAGACCCTCTACGTCATCTGCGCGGTCGGCGGACGAAGCGCCAAGGTGGCGGAGTACCTTGAAAGCCGCGACTACGACGTCGTCAACGTCGAAGGCGGTACCTACGCCTGGACCGACGCCGGCCTGCCGGTCGAACAGGGCTGAGACAGCAGCCGGGCTCGAACCTGAGTCTTTCTCGAAGGCTCTTGCTCTCCTCCTAAACGCGATATATCGTGTTCCAAACAAGGTCACGATATATCTCGACTTCCACAGACGGCGGCCTCCAGCGCCCGCAGGAAAAGGAACAGCACATGTCACTCGAAAAATGGATCGTCTTTCCCGGCGAGTCTCGCGTCATCGATGTCGAACTCGTCCGCAAACTCAAGGTCGGCCTCATCGGCGGTCAGATCGACATTCTCGGCCACGACGAGCCAGGCGCTCGTGTCGAAGTGCACAGCGTCTCGGGCAAGGAACTCAAGATCTCGATCGACGGCGACGTGCTCGAAATCGACCACCCGCAGATCGGCTGGGACAACTTCCTCGAAGTCTTCAAATCGTTCGGTGCGAACTCCGCGAAGGCTCAGATCAGCGTCCTCGTGCCGCGAAAGATTGCGTTGACGTTCGGCATGGTCTCGGCGGGAGCACTCATCTCCGGACTCTCAACGAGCGCACGCCTGTCAACGGTGAGCGGTGAACTCCAGATCGAGTCGGTCACGGGCGACCTCGACCTCAATAGCGTCTCAGGCGAGATCAGCGTGCAATCGCACCACGGTGCCATCAACGCCCACAGTCTCTCGGGCGACATCACCGCCGCGGGAGAGATCACCAAATTCACCAGCGACACCGTCTCAGGCAACGTGTTCGTCGATGCTTTCGGCAAGTGTGACCGCATCTCCACCAACACCGTCTCAGGCAGCCTGACCGCGAGGCTTCCCGCGAGTTCCGGCACGAAATACGTCGTCAACACCGTGTCTGGCACCCTGCAGCTCGACAACTCGGTGATTCGTGGCACGCGTGGTCGCGGTTTCGCGAGCACCACCGAGGGCGACGGCAACTTCTACACGGATGTTCTCGCGAACTCGGTTTCTGGCAACGTCAGCGTCGTGCGCCGCGCCGAAACCGAACCGACCGCATCCGCGTCTAGCCGAACGCCAGAGTCGGAATCCGATGACGATGCCTCCACCGTCGGCGGTCTCGCATGAGTCCCGTTTTCAGCCACGGAAGCCTCCGGCTCTACCTGCTGAGCTTGCTCGCAGAAGGGCCCAAGCACGGCTACGAACTGATCCAGGCCCTGTCGGAACGATTCGGCGGCACCTACTCCCCGAGCGCGGGAACGATTTATCCGCGCCTCGCGAAGCTCGAGGAGGACGGACTGGTCACCAAGTCAAGCGACGGCCGCAAGACCGTCTACTCGATCACGGATGCCGGCCGTCGCGAGCTCGAGAATCGGAAGCTCGACCTCGACGCCATCGAACTCGAGTTGACCGATTCAGTGCGGCGACTGGCAGACGAGGTGCGGACGGGCGTGACGCACGCCATGCGCACCCTCAAAGCCGACCTGGCCTCCGCTGCCCAGCAAGCCAAACAGTCCGCGACGGGTGCACCGAAGGTCTCGAATGACGATCCGGCACCGCGCACCGCCAGCCGGGTCGCTCTTCACGATGCCGATACGGTGCTCGCCGACTTCCGGCAGGCTCTCCGGTCTGACCTGCGCCACCACGTGAGTGCGGGCGGCACGTTGACGGATGATGTCGTGAATCAACTGAAGGACGACCTCGAGCGCGTGCGCTCGAGCGTTCAGGCAGCACTCGGGGCCAGGGAAAACTAAACAACCCGGCCACCGCCGAGCGTCGACGCCTGCGCCAGATCCCGGGCGTCGGCGCTCGGAAGGCCTCCGCAGGACTGCCGGTGACGTGAGACGGGAATTGTCCCCAGCATCGGCCAGCAGCCAAGGCACGCCATGCTAAGATCGAATTTAGTCTTTATCGTTCCCTGGTTGGTTAAACCATAGGGCGGATCTCCACCGCCTCGCTACTAATTCGTAAGGGGGTCTCGCATGGGGCGTGGCCGTCAGAAGGCAAAGCACACGAAGATCGCACGTGAGCTGAAGTCGTTTAGTCCCGACGTGAACTACGACGCTCTTGAGCGCGAGCTCACGGGGCACTCGGACGACGAGTCGTACGCCGACGAGGCAGCGAAGTGGGCCGAGTACGCCGAGGATTATAAAGCGGCAGACGAGCCCAAGCGGGCTTAAGAGCCGCACGGCGTTATCGCCGATTCACGGTCACGCCTCGGTTAGCGCGCCGGTCAGTCCGCTGGACGCACCGATTTGCGGGCGTTCCACCAGGCCCAGAACCGTGACAGCTGACGCTTCACGAATGCGGCCATACGCTTCGCCCAGGCGAACTCGGTCCCGAGCACCGCGAGCCCGAGGAAGACGACGAGCCATCCCGGACCCGGAAGCGGGACGAGGAGAAGGCCGACGATCGCGATCGTCCCACCGAGAATTCCGACAGCGATGCGGTACGCGTGACGGAGTCGTGGTTTGCCGTCAATCCACGCTCGCGCACGCCGGAGCATCCGCCGAAGAGGGCGTTCGGGGTTTTCGCCGACGGCAATGTCACGTCGAAGATCGTCCTCTGAAACCATCCCATCACGCTATATCGCGATGCTGGGATTCGTCTACGAACCGGGCGCAGTCTCGACCTGGTCTGCGGCCTCGAGGCGCGCGATGACGTCGGAAAGGACCTTCTCGACCACTGCGGCGTCCTGGGCCGAAAGCCCTTCCATCGACTCGACCACGGACAGGTGGAAGTTTCCGTACGAACCCTCGATGTTCCTGGCCCCCGCCTCGGTCGGCCGAAGGATCCAGGCGCGCCGATCTGTCTTGTGCGGTGCTCGGTCAAGGTGACCCAGCTCGACCAGGCGATCGACGATCTTCGTCACGGACGCGCTCGAGAGACCAAGCATCACGATGAGGTCCTTGGGGCCCATCTCTCGCTGCTCACGTTGAGCCTGCAAGAGGTAACGCATGGCGTGGAACTCGTTCTTGCTAAGCCCCGACGCCTTCCGCACTCGTTCGATGCTGACTTCCTCAGCACGATGAAGTCGGAGAACGGCTTGAACTGCGCCGAGTGCCGATGCCGGCTCACGGGCATACAGGTGCTCTGCCTCGTGTCGCACAACGTTGAGGGGCATCCTGACGCGTCCTTTCTGCAGAAGCCGCGACCACCGCCGGCCGAATTCAGGGCCGGTCGGTCGGCTCCGGAAGCAGGCACTCGAGGTGATTCTCGAGTTTACGTTGGGCGGTCGCGAGATCGGAATAGTCTCCGATGTATCTCGCGAACGTGTCACGGACGAAGAAATGATCGCCCTGCTTGTCAATTGTCCCACCGAAATAACCGCGATAAGACGCGACCCAGAAATCAGTGTCGGCGAGGCGCCACACCGCTTCGGTGCGTTCGGTAGCTTTTTCCACTGCTGCCCACGTCATTGGGGCAGATGCGGAACTCTCAAGGAGTGTCATGTGTCGTGCTTTCGTTGCTCGGTATGGAGGACGGAGCCTCAGTTCCAGCCGGAGCCGAGAACCATCATGATGGCGACTGTCGCCACCGAAAGAAGACCTGTCGCGCTTGCGGCGGTCAGAAGAACCTGGTCGCGAGCAGCCTCGCGAACCTCGGTAAAAGGGCTATGCAGCCGGTCAGTGTTGCGCTGTGAAATGCTCATGTGCTCTCTCCCGTCGTTACAAAAACTCTGTCACGAAGTAAGAGATTTACGAAAGAACATTGTCGAGGGTTGACAATGTATGCGCCTTATGACACCGACGCCCCGGGGAGCGAAGCGACCCTATGAGCGCTGGTTGCGCTCGACCCACTCAAGGTATTCGGGGGTGACGGTACCCGTCACATAGTCCCCGGTGAAGCAGCTCATCTCGAGATCGGTGACGTCCGAACCCTCGATGATGGCCTGCTTCATGTCTTCGACCTCCTGGTAGATCAGGCGGTCTGCGCCGAGTTCGCGAGCGATCTCGGGGATCTTGCGGTTGTGAGCGACGAGCTCGGTGCGCGAAGGCATGTTGATGCCGTAGACGTGCGGGAACCGAACGGGAGGAGCCGCCGAGGTGAACGTCACCTTGTTGGCACCTGCGGCACGGGCCATGTCGACGATCTCCTTCGAGGTCGTCCCCCGCACGATCGAATCGTCGACGATGAGGATGTTCTTGCCCTTGAATTCCATCGACATCGCATTGAGCTTCTGCCGCACGCTCTTCTTGCGCTGGGCCTGGCCAGGCATGATGAAGGTGCGACCGACGTAGCGGTTCTTGTAGAAGCCCTCTCGATACTCGATGCCGAGCTTCTGAGCAACCTGCATCGCTGCGGGCCTGGACGAGTCCGGGATGGGCATGACAACGTCGATGTCGCCCATCGGTGTGTGCTCGGCGATGGTGCTCGCGAGCCGGTCACCGAGACGGAGCCGAGCTTCGTAGACCGAGATGCCGTTCATGACCGAGTCGGGGCGGGCCAGGTAGACGTACTCGAACGAGCACGGGACGAGCCGCGGGTTCTTGGCACACTGGCGGGAGTACATCTCACCTGAGGTCGTGATGAAGATGGCCTCGCCGGGGGCAACCTCGCGAACAACGTCGTAGCCGGCGCTCTCAAGCACGAGCGACTCGCTCGTCACGATCCACTCCTCGCCGACGAGACCGGCGGAACGCCGGCCGAGGATCAGGGGACGGATGCCATAGGGGTCCCGGAATGCAAGCAGGCCGTGACCGGCGATCATGGCGATAGCGGCATACGATCCCTCAACCCGCTCGTGCACCTGCGATACCGCGGTGAACACCTGGTCAGGGTCGAGCTCAAGGCCGGTGATCTGCGACTGCAGTTCGGTCGCGAGAACGTTGAGCAGCATTTCGGTGTCGCTCGTCGAGTTCACGTGACGGCGGTCGATGTGGAAGAGGTCATCGGCGAGTTCACGAGTATTCGTGAGATTACCGTTGTGCACGAGGATGATGCCGTATGGAGCGTTGACGTAGAACGGCTGGACTTCCTGCTCGTTCTCCGCGCCGCCTGAGGTGGCGTAGCGAACGTGTCCGAGCCCCATCTTCCCGACGAGCGATCGCATGTCGCGAGTGCGGAACGCCTCACGCACCTGACCCTTGGCCTTGTGGATGTGGAACGTCGGCCCGTCGGCCGTGGCGATGCCGGTTGAGTCCTGTCCGCGGTGCTGCAAGAGCAGCAGGGCGTCATAGACCTGCTGATTGACCGGCTCAGGGGAAACGATACCGACGATGCCGCACATACCGAGGAGGCTCCTTGCGTTGCGATGGTGTTGCTGGTTTTTAGTGCGAGTAGTTCCCGACGAGTCGAACGGCGCCGCCGTCGACGCCCTTCGCTCCCTGTTCGAACCCGGCGAGGTCACGGGACCCGATGTGCACGGTTCCGGCCTGCCAGGCGGGGATGCCGCCGGCGGTGAGGTCCGCGATGATCGTTTGAGCGGCATCCGCTTTCACGATCGCGAAGAACCCAATGCCGAGGTTCCAGGTACCCTCGGTGCTCTCGAGGGTTGAACCTGCCATGTCGTTCAGCGCGCGGAAGACGGGTGCTGGCGACCAGGTGGTGCGGTCGACTTCGGCCCAGCTGCCGGCGGGGAGAACACGGGCGAGGTTCGCCGCGATGCCACCTCCCGTGACGTGTGACAGCGAGTGGACCGCGCCGGGGTGACGGGCGATCAGGTCGAGGAGCGGCGAGGTGTACAGGCGGGTCGGTTCGAGCAGAACCTCACCGACGACGCCGCCGAGTTCAGCCGATGTGTCGGTAAAGGCGATGCCCCGCTTGGCGAGGATGTGACGCACGAGCGAGAAGCCGTTGGAGTGCAGCCCCGATGACTCGAGGGCGATCACGGCATCGCCGTCTTCGACGAGGTGCGCACCGAGCAGGTCGTCGGCCTCGATCACGCCGGTTGCGGCTCCAGCGACGTCATAGTCGTCCGGACCGAGGAGGCCGGGGTGTTCGGCTGTCTCGCCGCCGACCAGTGCGGTTCCTGTGGCCGAGCAGGCGCGGGCGATTCCGGCGACAATGTCCGCGATGCGATCGGGGACGACCCTGCCGCATGCGATGTAGTCGGTCATGAAGAGCGGCTTCGCACCGACAACGACGATGCCATCGACGACCATGCCGACGAGGTCCTGGCCGATGGTGTCGTGCTTGTCGATCGCCTGGGCGATCGCGACCTTCGTTCCGACGCCATCCGTTGACGTCGCAAGAAGCGGGCGACGGTAAGACGTGAGGAACGACACGTCATAAAGCCCGGCGAATCCGCCGAAACCGCCGAGCACCTCAGGGCCGTGCGTATTCGAGACAGCCTGCTTCATCAACGAAACGGCGAGGTCTCCCGCCGCAGTATCGACGCCGGCCTCTCGATAGCTCGTCGAACCGTCATCGATCGGGGAGTTTATGCTCACGCGTTGCCCTTGGTGGTGGGGGGAAGTTGCGGGGGATTGTTCTCGGTCGACGTGTCGGATGCCGGCAATTCGGTGTCCGTTGGAGCATCCGTTTCGTCCGCTCGCGCCACGTGCACCTCCACCCTATCCGCTCGCACGTTGTGTGCTTTCCGTCCGACGACGCGGTCGAGCACGATCGCGAGCAGGCCGAAGATGCCGACGCCAACAGCGAGGCCGATCAGGAGCAGAAAACCGAAGACCTGAAGGCGACCAAAATCGGGGTTTTCCGGGAACGCGAGGGTCAACACGAAGGCGGCGATAGCACCGAGGAGCGCGCCGAGCAGGAGGAAGTTGGCGTATCGCGGCGAGCGCCGAACCCGCACGGTTGCCGGCTCTTCGTGTACACGTTCGGGGACAGACCGGTCTGGCTCAGAATTCATACTTCTATTCTCGCCCACGATTCTGTGCTCCGGCTGCCCTGGCCGGGGCGCGAAGCCCCGCTCCCGCCGTCACACGCGGAACCGAAGTTGGCGAGTCGGAGCGATACCCTGTTGGCATGACAGGCCAGACGACAAAGACCGGGTTCCTCTCTGGCTTTCTCATGGGCATCCGGCTTCTTGGCCGGGGGTTCCGGCTCTGGGTGACCAGCCCACGGCTGATGTTCATCGGTGCCATTCCCGGGCTGATCACCCTGGTGCTCATCATTGGCGCCGCCATCGCGCTCGGGTTCAACCTCGACAACCTCTCAACGTTCCTCACCCCGTTCGCGACCGACTGGGACGAGGGGTACCGCACAGGCTTGCGCATCGTCGTCATGATCGCTCTTGCCGGCGCAGGGCTGCTGATCTTCATCTACAGCTTCACGGCGATCACGCTGCTGATCGGGCAGCCGTTCTTTGAGAAGATCTCCGAACGGGTTGAGCTGTCGCTCGGCGGGGTTCCGCACGAGGTCGAGGCACCCATCCTCGCCTCGATTGCCCGGAGCATCGGTGAGTCACTGCGCATCCTCCTCGTGACCGTTGCGATCGGACTCGGCCTGTTCGTCCTCGGTTTCATCCCGCTCATCGGCACACTGCTCGCCTGGATGCTGGGCGCGGTCACCGGCGGGTGGTTCCTCGCGCTCGAGTTGTCGACGGTCGCATTCGAACGACGGGGTATCGCCCTGAAACAGCGTCGCGCAGCGCTCCGGGCCTCCCGGTCGACCACCCTCGGCTTCGGAGTCGCCGTCTTCCTGCTCTTCCTGGTGCCATTCGGGGCCCTGGTCACGATGCCGGCGGCTGCGGCCGGGGCGACGCTGCTCGCGCGGCGGTCACTCGGCGAAACCGACGCGTTGCCCCGCGGCTGAGCTCGGGCCTACTGTGGCAGTCGCAGCACCGGGATGTGTCCGGTGAGATCCGCGCGCTGCCCCGAGGCCAGCACCGAACCGGATGCTGCGGCTTCAGCCCACGAGAGACGTCCCGTCGCGAGGTCAAGCCAGGTCTCAGCGCCCATCTCAATGACGTTTGGCGGGGTTCCCCGGGTGTGACGCGGGCCCTCGATGCACTGGACAGCACCAAATGGTGGAACCCGAACCTCGAGGGTGTTGCCCTCGGAACGCTCGGCGAGCAACTGAAGCGTGTAGCGAACCGCCGTGGCGATGTCGTCGCGGAGCGCGGCTTCGCGGACCGCCCTGTCGACGGCCTCCCGGCCGATGTCATCAGCAATCCGTGCGCGTGCCATGCGCTCTAGGCTAGTACCCGTGAAGATACTTGTCCTCGGTTCCGGCGCCCGCGAGCACGCCATCATTCTGTCCCTGGTCGGCGAGAAGACGACTCACAGCATCATCGCCGCCCCGGGCAACGCGGGCATTGCCGAGGCCGTTTCCTGTGTCGACCTCGACCCCAATGACCCAATAGCGGTGACCAACTTCGCCATCGCCGAGGCGGTTGAGCTCGTGATCATCGGGCCTGAGGCGCCCCTCGTCGCCGGTGTCGCCGACGAGCTTCGCGAACAGGGCATCCCCGCATTTGGGCCGGGGAAGGCTGCCGCTCAGCTCGAGGGTTCCAAGACGTTCGCGAAGCGCATCATGGACGTCGCCGGCGTTCCGACCGGTCGGGCCAGCCGCGCCGCGACCCTCGTCGAGGCCGAGGCAGCACTCGACGCGTTCGGCGCTCCGTACGTCGTGAAGGCCGACGGCCTCGCCGCTGGCAAGGGAGTCCTCGTCACTCCCGACCGCGACGCAGCACTCGCGCACGCACGCACCTACCTCGAGCAGGGCAGCGTCCTCGTCGAGGAATTCCTCGACGGGCAGGAAGTCTCCCTCTTCTTCGTGAGCGACGGCCACACCGTCGTTCCGCTTTCCCCCGCGCAGGACTACAAGCGCCTCGCCGATCACGACGAGGGCCCCAACACCGGCGGCATGGGCGCGTACTCCCCGCTCCCCTGGCTCAATGAAACGTTTGGCAGCGAACACGCCTTCGTCGACGAGGTACTCGAGACCATCGCCATCCCGGTCGTCCGGCAGCTCGCCGAGGAGCAGACCCCGTTCATCGGGTTGCTCTACGCCGGCCTCATCCTCACCGGGCAGCGCGCGAGCGACTCGGACCGCGGGATCCGCGTCATCGAGTTCAATGCGCGGTTCGGCGACCCTGAGACCCAGGTCGTTCTTCCCCGTCTCGCGACACCACTGTCAGAGCTGCTGTACGCGGCCGCGACCGGCACCCTGTCGACGATTGAACGACCAACGTTCGCACCGGCATCCGCCGTCACCGTCGTGCTCGCAAGCGAGAACTCCCCGTCAGCCCCCGTCACCGGCCTGCCGATTCGGGGCCTGAGCGAAGCGGATGCCGTTGCCGGCGTTCACATCGCTCATGCGGCGACCGCGAAGCGGGGTGGCGAACTCGTGTCGACCGGTGGTCGCGTTCTCAGCGTTGTCGCGCTCGGTGACGACTTCACCGATGCGCGTGCCCGGGCATACGAGGCGCTCGGCCACATCTCACTCGACGGCGCGCAGTACCGGACCGACATCGCGGCCCGCGTCGCCCGCTGACCGCACCGGTCGATCTGGCTACTCGAGCCAGGTGACCTTGTCGCCAACGGGATTCGTGTACACGATCCGGGGCGCGTATACCGTCGCGCTTTTAAAGACCACCTCGCCCGTGACACACTCGCCGGACTCCAGGGTGACCTCGGTGAGCTGATCGTCGCTCGGGATGAGGCGGCCCTTTGTCCCGTCTTTATTGACCATCGTGAAGTTGTCGGGAGAAATGGTCCGCTGAGTCTCGGGTGGAACGTCCCCGGCGTCGGTGTCCCCTCCCGCGCAGAAATCGACAGTGGCCATGACGAGGTATTCCGGCTCATCGGCGACGGGAAACCACACATCGAACGCTCTCGCGGTGATGTCGGTGTCGTTGTCGAGCGTCACCGAATCGCCAAAGGTCACCTCTGCGGCCACGGCTGGTCCGGCGAGGGCATTCGCGAGCAAGGACGACCCAACGGCGAGACCGCCAACGACAAGCACTCGGGCCAGCCACGCCCGCGCGCTGACCGGCTTGACCCGCCGCCGACGCCCGCGGCGACCCGGTGCTGGCGGCGGCGCGCTTGGCAACTGCACTTCGCCGAGGAACGACAGCCTCACGATCGTTCCGATTCGCTCGTCGACAGCCCGCAGAACCTTGTCGGGGTGCGGGAACTGTGACGGTGCGAACGAGACCGTTCGCATCGACTCGTCGATGAGCGTAATCGTTCCGACCGGGTCCTGGACACGGGC
>JAZQRG010000163.1:0-14995 GCA_045629445.1 Mycetocola sp.
TGGCGCGACTCGATCGGGAGCTGCACAAGCTTCCTCGCCTCCTCAGCGCTGCCGTAGTTTCGCACCGCGTCGTCGAGGAGGGACTGCTGATAGTACGCGCTTCGCCATCCGCTCGTGACGACGAAATCGATCCCGTCAGCCATCGCCGCGCGTGCGGCGTCCTGCATCGCGGCACGGAGGTCGGGAGCCAGGTTGGCAATGGCCGGCACATCATCGGCGAAGGGCGACAGGTCCTTCGACTCGATGTAGCCGTCACCGGGTCCGAGCCCTCGCTCACCCCTGTCGATGACGGACACGGGTTCGGATTGTTCGGGCGGCGCATACGCCGAACATGCGGCAAGCCCTCCCCCGGCCAGGAGGAGAATGCTGGTGGTAATGACTGTTTTTGTGAGCTCTGGACGCACGGTGACCTCGTTTCTCCCGCGACTGCCGCGGGTCTGATGAAATTAAGTTCATCAAGCGGGTCGTTGCCGGAGCGTTTCAGTATTTCCATATGCTCACGAAACACGGTCAGGGCGAACCGGGTCCCGGAAACTGCACACGAGCAGATAGGCCACCTTCCTCGCGCGCGACCAGTTCAAGTGACGCGCCATGAACCTGCGCGACCCGAGCGACGAGCGCGAGCCCAAGACCACTCCCATCGGCGCTGCCCCTGCTCGCGACCGGCCTCGCGTTGACCCGGTCCGTTCCCCGGACAAAGGGCTCGGTCATCGTCGCGAGAAGGCTGGCCGGAACGGCGGGGCCGGAGTTGATCACTGTCACGGTCACGGAGCCGTCGTCACCCGTCGCCGTCTGAACCTCGACCGTTCCGCCCGAGTCGAGATTGTGACGGATGCCGTTGAGAAGCAGGTTGGCGACAAGCTGGCGAACGAGGGTACTGCTCCCGTCGATGTCTCCGTCGCCGAGTTTCGCCTTCAGAGCAACGCCCGCTCGGTCGGCGAGCGGCCTCAGCTCACGAACCACATCGGCGACGAGTTCGGCGATATCGATCGGCTCGTGTCCTATCGTCTCGTCTGCATCGAGCGAGCCAAGCGCGAGCAACGCCTCGACGACCTCACTCCCCCGTCTGTTGGTCTCGTCCAGGCGACGGATCAATTGCTCGAGGTTCTGCCCGGTCGGGTCGGCCAGGGCGACGTCGAGCATCAATCGTTCAATGGCGTATGGAGTGCGCAGTTCGTGCGCCGCGTTTGCCGCGAACCGGCGCTGCTCAGTGAGCACCTGCTGCAACCGGTCGAGCATCGAATCGAAGGTGTCCGCCAGATTGCGAAACTCGTCGCGTGGCCCATCAAGTCTGACCCGCTGGTCAAGCTCGCCATCCGCGACGCGCACGGCAACTCGATTGATCCGGTCCAGCGGCCGGAGCATCCGCCCGGCAAGGAACCATCCGCCGACGAGCCCGATTACCGCGAGCGCGATAAGCACCTGCCACAGTCGAGGCCAGAGCGCGGCGAGAAGGTCACTTCGGTCGGGCACGAACAACCCGGCGGTGGTATCAATCGTTGCATCGGGAACGAAACGCAGAATATAGAACACCAGCGCGAAGAGCGCCACACCAGCGACAAGGAGGAACCCGGCGTAGCTGAGGGTGAGGCGCAGTCGCGCGCTCACGCTAGTCCGGTTTGTTCTGGAGCATCGTCGCCCACCCGGTAACCGACTCCGGGCACCGTGTGAATGAGCCACGGGTCGCCGAGTCTCTTCCTCAGCGAGGAAATTGTGATCCGCACCGCATTGGTGAAGGGATCCGCGTTCTCATCCCACGCCCGCTCGAGCAGGGTTTCGGCACTCACGACACCACCTTTCGCCGAAAGCAGCACCTCAAGAACCGCAAATTGCTTTCGGGTGAGTGCGACATAGCGCCCGTCCCGATAGACCTCACGGCGAAACGGATCGAGTCGCAGACCGGCGAACTCCTGAATCGGCGGCGCACTGTCGACCGGTCGGCGCTGAAGCGCTCGAAGGCGCGCAATCAGCTCACGCAACTCGAACGGTTTCGTGACGTAGTCATCCGCGCCGATCTCGAAGCCGCGAACCTTCTCGTCGAGGAGCCCGGATGCCGTCAGCATGAGGATACGGGCCGACAAGCCGTCGGCGATAATGCGCCGCGCCACCTCATCGCCGTGAGTTCCGGGAATGTCCCGGTCAAGGACAACAGCGTCGTATTCATTGACCGTGAGGTATTCGAGGGCGGTGTCGCCGTCGCCGACGATGTCTGCGGCGATGGCTTCAAGCCGAAGCCCGTCGCGAAGAGCCTCGGCGAGGTAGAGCTCGTCTTCCACGATCAGCACTCGCATGCGCTCATCGTACCCAGATGGGGATATCGGCGGCGTATGAAACGACCCGCTCCCCCGGCACGGCCACCATGAGCGTCGAACCGGCGCTAGTCCACTCGCGCCAGCACGATGAGCGGGCTCAGGTAGTGTTCCGTCACTGTCCCGCCCAAATCCTGCACGGCGTGTTCCGCCTGGGAAACTTCGGTCGATGACCAGTCGCTGAACGTTGTGAAGAGGTCCCGGATGCCGCGAGCATCGAGTTCGATCGACCACCGGAATTCCTCACTGTGCTCAGCACGGAACCACCCGCCCGTTTCAAGCGCTGCGATCCAGCCGTTTCGATCGGTCTCCGTCGGCCCCGGCCGCGGCGGACCCTCTCGCCGACTGGCGATCTCGGCCACCTTCCGCCGGAACGGGGTGTCAACGCGAGGATCACCGAAGACGTTCCGCCAGACCAGGAAGTGTGCATCGGGTGTCAGCGCCCGATGCACCTTGGGCAGGACGACGGAGAGGTCCATCCAGTGAATGGAGGTCGCAGCAACGGCGAGGTCGAAGAACCCTTCGCCGAGATCCGCGTCCTCGGCCGTCGCGCTGATCACTGTCGTCTCGGGAAAGCGGGCCAGGAGCCGGCGCGCAAGGTCGGGACCCGGCTCGACAGCGGTGACCGTCAGTCCTTCAGAGAGGAGCCTGCCCGTTGCCTGGCCTGTTCCCGCACCCAGGTCGAGCGCTTGTGCGCCTGGCACGAGAAGGCCGAGCTCACGCAGTCGCAGCCACAGACTCTCCGGGTAGGGAGGACGGGCACGCTCATAGATAACGGAGTGGTGCTCGAAGTGCGCTGGATCCGGCATCGCCATGTTTCCAGCACCGGCGTGAGGACGAAAGAGCGCTAGCGCTTGGCCAGGACGTGGGCGGGGATCGCGACCGCGATCGAGACAGCGATGATGCCGGCGAAGAAGATGATGGCCTGGAAGCTCGTCACCGTGAAAGCGAGACCGAAGAGGTAGATGCCGACGATGAAGAGCACGAGTGAGAACGCGAAAGCCATGCGCCCAGTCTAGCCATCTTCTCAGCTTCCCCGGGGCACGTCCTGGCCCGCTTCCCTGCGGGCAACAAGCGCCCCACGTTCACGTCGCACGCGCTGACGATCTTGTTCTCCCCGGAGTCTCCGAGGACGATAGAGACCGTGACTTTCAAACACAGCATGCTCGCCCTGGTCGTGGCGCTGATCTGGGGACTCAACTTCGTCGTCATCGATGAGGGCATCGACGGCATGCCGCCACTCTTGTTCGTGGCGCTGCGCTTCGTCCTGGTTGCCATTCCCGCTGTGTTCTTTGTCCGGCCGCCGAAGATCGGCTGGCGCAACATCGTGATCATCGGCGCCTTCTTGAGTTTCGGGCAATTCGCCCTGCTCTACCTCGCCCTCCACCTCGGCATGCCCGCCGGTCTCGCCTCGCTGCTGCTCCAAACCCAGGTCATCCTCACCGTCGTGATCGCCGCTGGGGTGCTTGGCGAGCGTCCAAGCATCCGTCAACTGATCGGTGTGATCGTCGGAACGATCGGGCTCGGCGTCGTCATCGTTGGGCACAGCATCGTCGCCCCGTGGGTGCCGCTCATCATCACGCTCGGTGCCGCCCTGTCCTGGGCGATCGGCAACGTCCTCAGCCGCCGTGCGAAGGTGGCATCCGGTCTCTCCCTCGTTGTCTGGTCAGCACTTGTCGTTCCGCTCCCGAGCGCCGCACTCGCGGTGCTTCTGGACGGGCCGGATGCCGTCGGTTACGCGCTCACCCACCTTTCGGTCGTTTCTCTCCTGAGCACGCTCTATACGGCCGTCGCCGCGTCACTGATCGGATACGGCATCTGGAATTCACTCATGGCGCGCTACCCGACGAGCGCGGTTGTTCCGTTCACCCTCCTCGTTCCGGTCATCGGTATCGCCGCAGCCTGGGTCGTCCAGGGTGAGGTGCCAACCGTGACCGAGATTCTTGGCGGCATCGTGATGCTCGCCGGCCTGGCGACCGCGGTGATCACGACGGGACGCAAGCGGGAATCACTGGAAGTCACGCGACCGGGTTCGGGCGCTGAGCCGGAGGGGCTCGATCCGGTCGGCCAGGAGGTTGACGATGCCCTCCGGTGACCGCTCGAGGATGCCACGCACGATCATCGCGGGAGCCTCACGCGCCGTCCGACGGTAGCGTCCCCAAACGCCGACACTGCAGATCACGTTGACGAGACCGGTTTCGTCTTCGAGGTTCATGAATGTGATGCCACTCGCTGTCGCCGGTCGCTGCCGGTGGGTCACCATTCCGCCCACCTCGATGCGACGGCCAGACTCCGCCGTCTGCAGCTGGGCGGCGCTCAACACCCCACGTTCGGCGAGCTCAGAACGCACGTGCCGGATCGGGTGGTCATCGGGGGTCACCCCGGTCGACCAGAGGTCGTTGACCACCTGCTCCTCGTCGGTGAGCAGAGCGAACAGCGGAGGCTGAACGGCGATGTGGCTTCCGTCGAGCTGGTCTGGTCGCTCCTGCGATGCCTGGGCTGCGTCCCACAGCGCACCGCGCCGCGACAGCCCCATGCTGTCAAACGCTCCCGCCGCCGAGAGCGCCTCGAGCTGGCCCGAGTTGAGACCGACCCGCCGGGCGAGGTCACGCATGTCGCGGTATGGCCCACCGCTCTCCCGCTCGGCAACGATCTTCGCTGCCTTCCGTTTGCCGATCGATGTGACCTCGGCGAGACCGAGCCGCACAGCATACGTTCCGTCGCGGCGGTGCTCAGCGGGGTCGAACGGTTCATCCCGGTCGAACGGCTGCACCGCCGGCTGTTCGCTCTCGATGCAGGCGTCAAGACCGGTCGCGCGAACGCCGCCTGATCCGCCATCGAGCGGCTCGAGCCGAGCCTCGACACCGGAGAGCTGGATGTCGGGACGCAACGTCTCCACTCCGTGACGACGGGCATCCGCGACGAGGGACTGGGGCGAGTAGAACCCCATCGGTTGCGCACGGAGGAGAGCGGCGAGGAACGCTGCCGGGTAGTGCAGCCTCATCCACGCGCTCGCGTAGACCAGCAGAGCGAAGCTGATGGAGTGACTCTCGGCGAAACCGAAGCTCGCGAAGGCCTGGATCTTCGAGTAAATCGTGTCTGCGTCGTCGCCGGTGATGTTGTTCTCCGCCATTCCTCGGTACAGCTTCTCTTTGAGCGAGCCGATCTTTTCCTGCCCGCGCTTTGACCCCATCGCCCGCCGAAGCAGGTCAGCGTCCTCGCCCGTGCAACCGCCGACGACCATGGCCATCTGCATCAGCTGCTCCTGGAAGAGCGGCACGCCGAGGGTGCGCTCAAGCACCGGCTCGAGGTCGGGGTGCAGGTAGGTAATTTCTTCCACCCCTGTCCTTCTCCGGATGTACGGGTGCACAGCACCGCCCTGGATCGGGCCAGGCCGCACCATGGCGATCTGGATCACGAGGTCGTAGAAGCTCCTCGGCTTGAGCCTCGGCAGCATTCCCATTTGCGCCCGGCTCTCGACCTGAAACACCCCGACGCTGTCGGCGCGGCAGAGCTGGTCATAGACGGCCTGCTCCTCCTTCGGCATCGACTGGAGGTCCCACCGGTCACCGCAGTGCTCGTCGGCGAGGTCGAAGGCGTACTGCAGTGCCGCGAGCATGCCGAGACCGAGGAGGTCGAACTTGACGAGGCCCATCCAGGCGCAGTCGTCCTTGTCCCACTGCAGCACAGTCCTGCCGTCCATCCGCGCATGCTCGATCGGGCATACTTCCCCGACGGGCCGGTCGGTGAGCACCATTCCACCGGAGTGGATGCCGAGGTGCCGTGGGAAGGTCAGCACCTGTGAGGCGAGGTCGATGACGGGCGCAGGAATGTCGTGGTCGTCGCTCGAGGTGAGCGCGCCCCAGCGTTCCACCTGCTTGGACCAGGCATCCTGCTGGCCAGGGCTGTGGCCGAGCGCCTTGGCCATGTCACGCACCGCGAACTTCGGCCGGTAGGTGATGACGTTCGCGACCTGGGCCGCGTTGAACCTGCCGTACTTCTCATAGACGTGCTGGATGACCTCTTCGCGCCGGTCGGAGTCGAAGTCGACATCGATGTCTGGTTCTTCCTCGCGCATGCTCGAGAGGAACCGCTCGAACGGCAGGCCATACTTGATCGAGTCAACCGCCGTGATGTCGAGCAGGTAACAGACCGCCGAGTTCGCGGCCGATCCGCGCCCCTGGCAGAGGATGCCGCGCCCGCGGGCGAACTGCACGATCTCGTACACGATGAGGAAGTAGCCGGGAAAGTCCTTCTGCTCGATGACGTCGAGTTCGCGGGAAATCCGCTCGGTGACCGCGGCGTCGGCATTCGGGTACCGCCTGGCCGCACCCTGCCAGGTCAGCTCGCGCAACCAGCTCATCGGGGTGTGCCCATCGGGAACCTCCTGGAGCGGTAACCCCGGCTTGACGCTCCGCAGCCGGAACGCGAGCTCGTCGGCGATCTTTACGGTGCGCGCAACCGCGCCCGGGTAGCGCGCGAACCGCCGAGCCATCTCCGCGCCGCTCCGCAGATGCTGTGAACCGGATGCCGGCAGCCAGCCATCGAGGTCGTCGAGGCTTCGGCGAGCGCGAACGGCGGCGAGCGCCGACGCGAGGTGGTGTTGCGCCGGAGTCGCGTAGTGGGCACCCATCGTCGCAACCACGGGAAGCTCGAGCTCATCGGCGAG
Organism: Mycetocola sp.; assembly: GCA_045629445.1. Classification (GTDB taxonomy): domain Bacteria; phylum Actinomycetota; class Actinomycetes; order Actinomycetales; family Microbacteriaceae; genus Mycetocola_A. Next base: position 6,979 of record JAZQRG010000163.1, read on the forward strand.
TGCAGCGAGGACGTCGTTGTGCGCCGTGTCGAGCGGATTGCCGTGGTCAAAGAGTTCGACGACGACGTTGCCAGCTCCGAACAACCGGACCAGTTCGTTCAGTTCGCGGCGGGCGCCGGCGTCGCCCTCGGCAACGAGGGCTCGCCGAACGGCGCCCTTGCGGCATCCGCTCAGCACCAGCCAGGTGCCGTCTGCCGCTGACGCGAGATCCTCGCTGTCGTAACTCGGCTTGCCCTTCTCCGCCCCAGCGGCAAGCTGCGCCGAGGTGATCGCGCCGGCGAGCCTGTGGTAGCCCTCTTCCTTCCGCGCCAGGACGACGAGGTGGGTACCCTCGGGGTCGGCTTCGCCGTTCTGCGGTTTGCTCAGGCCGAGTGAAAGCTCGGCCCCGAAAATCGTCTGAAGGTCGGGGTGTGCTTCCGCCGCCTCGGCGAGGTGGACAATGCCGTAGAGCCCGTCATGGTCGGTGAGCGCGAGGCCGTGCAATCCGAGCCGCACCGCTTCTTCCACGAGCTGCTCGGGTGATGACGCTCCGTCGAGAAAGCTGAAGTTGGAGTGCGCGTGCAGTTCGGCGTAACCGACCGTGGACTCCGCCGGCGGCGCCTCGATCGGGGTCGGTACGTATGGCGAACGCTTGCGCGACCAGGCCGGGCTGTCTCCCCCGTCAGCACCGACCGGCGGCTGGTCGGGCCGCGACAGGCCGCTCAGCGTGCGTTCGAACTCCGACCACGGAATCGGGGGGTTATGCCAGCCCATGCGCGCAGCCTCCCCGCTCGGTTCTTTCGTCAGTCATAGCGGGCCTCCGCCCACCAGCCCAATTCGTCGAGCACGAGCAGCCAGGCCGCCCCGGTGTGATCGACAAGCTGGAACCGGTTCAGCCGGGTGCCGCCGGCATCCCACCAGCGTTCGACGACCGGCCACGGGCCTGCCCAGCCGGCGACCGGCGCAGCGTCTTCCCCCGGCGCGGCGAACTCAACCGGAACAGCGGACAGTTCACCGCGATCGTCGACAGCGACCTCACGCCCGTCTGCAGCAGAAACGGTGACCCGCTGCCGCTCTGCATACACCGTCGCTGGGGGCGGGCCCGGAAGTTTGCCCGGCCACGGCAGCTCGTTGGATGCGCGAACGGATGCCTCCCCTCCCGGTGGCAGGTCACCCCACGGAACGAGGACCCGACGGTTCGACGGCTGCCGCCCACCGGCGACGCGGGCGGTGAGCACTCCGGCGTGCCCGACCATGCCCTGTACCCGGGAGAGTCCGGAGTGGATGCGTTCGTCGGTTGCCCCGCCGTACAGGCCGGCTTCGTGATTGCCAGCAGGGTCGACGCTCTCCGGTTCGACCCGAAGAGATGAGATGGCACTGCTCAATCCGCTGTCGGACTGGCCGGCTCCCTGCAACTGCCAGCGAACACGGTCGAGCACATCACCCGCCGTGAACCACCGTGGATGCAGCCAGGTCCGTGAACGGATGTCGCCACCCTCCGTGCGCACCTCGATGCGGATGGCCGTCGCAACGAGCGATGACGCCTGCAGCCGCGCCACAAATTCTTCGGCTGCCGCGCGGAACGCGAAAGCAACCTGATCGACCCGGTCGAGCGCCGGTTCGAATTCGATGACGCTGGAGTGATCGGCTGGCGGTACCCGTGCGTCGACGTCACTCGGGTCGAAGCCCGAGGCGAGCCGGTGCGCAAGCACTCCGTCCGGCCCGAACCGGTCACGCACCTGCAGAGAGTCGAGCGCTGCGAAATCGCCGAGGGTGCGAACGCCCAGCCGCTGGAGCAGGACGGCTAGCTCAGGCCGTTCGAGGAGGTCGACACCGAACGGGGCAAGGAACTCGGGCGAGTGTCCTGCTGGAACGATGCGGATGGCATCCGTTTCTCGCGTCAACGGGAGTTTCGCGGCCAATTGCGCGGCGAACGGCCCGTCGGCGATGCCGACGCGCGCGCCTGCCACCCCGATCGAACCGAGGGTGTCGAGAAGCGCCTGGGCAGCCTGCCGCTCGCCGCCGTAGTAGCGACTCGGACCGCGCGAACGCATGACGCAGGTGCCTGGGCGGGAAAGCTGGACGCCGGGGACAATCTGTTCGACGGCGGTGATGACAGGCTCGAACGCCCGATGGTCGAGAACGGGGTCGTACGGCAGGACGATCAGCTCGGTGCATCGCGATTGGGCTTCACGCACCCGAAGGCCTCGTCGGACTCCCTCACGTCGCGCAGACACCGAGCAGGCGAAGACCTCGCCCCGGTCGAGGAGCGCGAGCGGCGCGTCGAGAGCGAAACCATGTTCGATAGCGGCGGCGTTCGTCGGCCAGTCCGGGCACCAGAGCAGGAGGGTACGGACCGGTGCGGCGGTCATGATGCTGCCGCTTCGTGTCGCGCCTGATTCATCGAGGGAACCCCGGCAAGACCCGCCGACCGGATCGATTGCAGGGCATCGGGCAGCCACATTTGCTTGCGTCGCGGCTTGCCTGCGAGCGTGCGCCCGGTCACAGCAACGGTCACCCGGCGAGCGGCAAGGTAGCCATGACCGTCACCGAGGCCCATCCACCTGTCGTCGGTCACCCGCAGTGTTGCTTCACTCTGCGGCCAGTCGCCGAGCGCGATGAGCGTCGACCCCCGCTGACGCAGGCGCGACGACAGCCGGGACACTTCTGCGGCAGAAACGGATGCCGGTGGGCGCGCAAGCACAACGGTGACGACATCGGCGAGCGCCGCTGTAACCTGCAACCACTGGTCACCCGGCTCAGGGACGAGCACAAGCCGGTCGAGATCGACACCAGCAGCCGCAGCCGCCTCGACACCGAGTGACGGCACGCCAACGACCCCGCACCACGCCCCGGCGGCACTGGGGCCGGCGAGGAGCGCGAGTGCAAGGGTCGTTGACCCGAGAACCGAGTACGCCGTTCCGGCGCGAAGCACCCCACCGGGCAGGAGTTCGGCGACGCCTGGCGATGTCGGGAGTCCGTGCGAATCTATCCGGGTGGTTTGCATTCCCCGAATGCGCGCCTGCAGTTCGGCAACCTGGCTCGCCACAGCACCCGAACCCGCGGCATGTGCCGGGGATCGAACGGGAGCAACGGCAAGAGACATGGGTTAATGGTCGAACACAGCTTCGATTAAGTCAACCGGGCCGTTCGTCCCGGGAGAGTCGGAAATCCAGCACCGAAACCGGTGACTGCCGAGCCAAAAAACGCTCGACTGAGCACCCACGCGGACTCCTCTACAGCTGCCCCTGTCATACTGAATCACTCCGACAGGCAGAGAGCCGCGAAGTGAGACAGATGTCCGAACGGACGAATAACCCCGGCGAATCCGCCGCACCGGCACGCATCGCCTGGACCGACAACGGCATCCCGAAGTCCGCCCTTTGGCGCTCCGAGAGCGGCTGGCCCGCCCCGACGAACGTTATCGTCGGCGATGACTCACTGACAGCGGAAGCGGCGCTGAAACTCGCCTCCGCCGGAACGGCAATCCTCTGGACCGGCGACTTCCACAACGCGAAGCAACTGCTCGCCGCGATGGGCAAACGAATCAGCACCGGCACCAGACCCAGGCACGACGACATCACGGCAGCATTCCAGCGCTCCCGTGACGATGCACTGCGCCGGTCGATGCTGCTCGGAATGCTGCTCGTCCCGGTGTCAGCGGACGGCACGATCGCACTGCGCCGCTCCCCCGACATCCGGGACGCCATCATGCACGCCTGGGGTACCGCACCCGAGGCATCCGTCATCTCGCTCCGCGAACTGCTCGGCATCGTCGGCGCGGAGGAATGGCGAACCCGAGGCGTGGACGTGCCTGCCCTCGGCGCGAAGATCCACCCGCACTATGGCGTCTTCTCGCCGGTGCGTGGTGAATACCTCGACCTCGTCGCCACGGCGCCGATCCCCGACAACGCCGCCATCGCTTTCGATATCGGAACCGGAACGGGCGTTTTGTCGGCGCTTCTGGCGGAGCGGGGCATCCGTTCAATCATCGCCACCGACCAGGATCCGCGTGCGATTGCCTGCGCAACCGAGAACCTCGAACGGCTCGGGTACGGTTCGGTCGTCACCGTCGAGAAGACTGACCTGTTCCCTGATGGCCGTGCCGATATCGTCGTCTGCAACCCGCCATGGATTCCCGCCACACCGAAGGTCGCAACGGACTACGCCGTGTATGACGAGGGCGGACGGATGCTCGCCGGCTTCCTCTCCGGCCTCGCCGACCACCTGACACCGACGGGCGAGGGCTGGCTCGTGATCTCGGACATTGCCGAACGACTTGGGCTGCGCTCACGCGGCGAGCTGCTCGACGCCATCGAGGACTCCGGCCTGACCGTGATCGCGCGGATGGATACCCGCCCGACCCACTCCCGCGCGAAAGACGCATCCGATCCGCTCACGGCGGCGCGGGCGGCAGAGATCACGTCACTCTGGCGACTCGGCACTGCCGCCTGATCCACGCCCCGGCGTCGATCGTCAGCAGCTAGGAGGCCAGTCTTTCGGGTGATTCGGGCCCGGCTGGCTCGTCGCCTGGTACTGACTGGCTGATCCCGGCCCAGATTTCATCGAGCGACAGGCCGAGAACATCGGCAATCGCCGCGATCGTGGAGAACGCCGGCGTTGCAACGCGGCCAGACTCGATTTTGCGAAGAGTCTCCGGCGAAACTCCGGCGTCGAGCGCGGTCTCAAGCATTGAACGATCACCCCTGCGCTGACGCAACAGCGCCCCAAGCCGCTGGCCGCGCGCAACGTCTTCGGAAGTAAGGGGCAATCTGACCATGGCTCCGATTGTAGTACCGGGATACTATGGCCGGTATAGTATGGCCGGGATAGTTATTGGTGAAAGGTGCCGCATGATCGAGATTCTTAACCCAGCTGAACTGGCGCACGCCAGGGTCACCGGCGCCCTCGTTGCGAACATCCTGCACACCCTGAAGAGCCGCACCTCGGTCGGCACCAACCTGCTCGAGATCGATCGCTGGACCAAGGAACTCATCCGCGAAGCGGGAGCCCAGTCCTGCTACGTCGACTACGAGCCGTCGTTCGGGCGTGGGCCATTCGGCCACTACATCTGCACCTCGGTCAACGACGCGGTGCTCCACGGAATGCCGCACGACTACGCCATCGCCGACGGTGACCTCGTGACCCTCGACCTCGCCGTGTCCAAGAACGGCATCGCCGCAGACTCCGCTCTGAGCTTTATCGCCGGCACCGCGCGGCCTGCGGAAAGCGTCAGGCTCATCCAAACCACCGAGCGCGCGTTGAAAGCAGGAATCGCAGCAGCGGGCCCCGGCGCCCGGATTGGTGACCTGTCTGCGGCCATCGGCGCGGTACTCAGCGAGGCCGGCTACCCGATCAACGTCGATTTCGGCGGCCACGGCATCGGTTCGACGATGCACCAGGACCCGCACGTTCCCAACACCGGCAGGGCTGGCCGTGGGTACACGCTGCGGCCTGGCCTTCTCCTCGCGCTCGAACCGTGGGTGATGACGGACACCGCACAGCTGGTGACGGATGCCGACGGCTGGACCCTCCGAAGCGCAACGGGATGCAGAACGGCCCACAGCGAGCACACCATCGCGATCACCGAGGACGGCGCCGAAATCCTCACTCTTCCCACGATCAACGGCGCCTGACTGCCCGTCCGGTTTCGTCGTCTCGAGGAGAACCCGGCGCTGACCGGCGTTACACTGGCCGAATGGAATTTTCACTCGCGACGCCCACGGGGCCTGGGGAGGTCGCCGGCGTTTTCTTCGCCGGCTCGAGGTAGAGCCCCACTCCCTCGTTGACCCCCTCGCTTTCCTCGCGAGTGCGTTTTCCCCCGACTGCGTATCGCAGCACGGGCAGCGCTTATTTCCTTGCCGGGACACCGTCCCGCACATTTTCGAGCCACGGGCTCCATTCCTCAGGACACAACCATGCTTCCACTCTCCGAAAAAGACATCACCACCTCGTTCATCAACGCCTCACGGAGCCAGGTCAGCGACCTCACTCTGCCGGGCAACTTCGCCTCCGTCGACTGGGACGCTCTCGACTTCCTCGGCTGGCGTGATCCCAAACTGCCGCGTCGGGGCTACGTCATCGTGCAGCGCGAAGAGGGACCCGTCGGGATTCTGCTGCAGCAGGCCGAGGCCAAAACCCGGGCTCGGGCGCAGTGCACGTGGTGCCAGGACATCACGCTCGAAGACGACGTCGTGTTCTATGCAGCGCGCAGGGCCGGCAAAGCAGGGCGCAACGGAAACACGATCGGCACGCTCGTCTGTGCCGACTTCGGCTGCTCCCGCAACGCGCGAAAGCTGCCGGCCGTCGCCTATCTGGGCTTCGACGTCGAGGCGGCACGCGACAAACAAATCGCAACACTGCGCGAGCGGGTGCAGGGATTCGTCACCGAGGTCGGCGCTGGCGAGTAGCCCAGGCCACCCGGCTACCCCCGAGTCCCGCCTCCTCGAAGCCAGGCGCGCCACGTTGCTCGGCCACAAACGGTCGAACATTTGCGAAAAGTTGAGCCGTTTCTGGCCGGGCAACGACACTTATCGAGCGTCAGACCGGTGCGAACCCGTCGGCGCGCGCTCCCCAGCTGGCTTCCCAGCTTTCTCCGGGCAGAAGCCACCGAAGACCCTGGCCGGAGTTGAACGCGTCGGCGGGCGCCGTCATCGGCTCGATCGCAACGGCCTTCGACTGGCCGGGGTAAAGCTCGGTGGTAAAGACCTGCCAAAAACCGAAGTTCTCATCGCCCCACACGGTGACGGAGCGACCGTCCGGTGCGCTCAGCGAGTGCTCGGAGACGCCATCGGCCATCACGGCGCCACCGAACCCATCGTCAACCTCAAGGTCGGCGAGGCGCACTCCACCCCTGAGATCGAACCGGGTGCCGTCGACGGGGACCTCCGCGGTCGGAAGCGACCGCTCGTCGGCCTCAAAGTGTGTGGTGACGTTGACCGTCACCGTGAGGTCGTCCGGTTCGACATCGCCGATAGTGAAGAACGGGTGCGCACCGATCGCAACAGGAGCAACGGCATCCGACCGATTAGTGATGGTGTGGGTGACCTCGATGCCCGCGTCGACCAGCCGGTACGTCACCGCGGTGTCGAGCAGGAAGGGGTACCCACTCTGCGGAAATACTCGCGCCTCGAGCCGCAGCGTCGACTCGGTTCGCGCCGCAACCGAGTAGCCGGTGAACCGCAGCAGTCCGTGGCTGGCGTTGTGCTTCTTCGGCTCGGTGAGGGCAAGCTGCTGCTCGGAACCGTCGAGGATCCAGCGGCCGTCCCTGATGCGGTTGGGCCACGGCACCATCACGAGCCCGCTGGCAAGCGGCCGCTGCACGCCGGCGTCATACGGCGGCACAATGTCGACCCCGGAAACGCTCAGCCGACGGATGCCTGCACCCACCTGGGTGATCGTGGCTTCCACCCGGCCTGCCGACGAGGTCTCGAGGCTCAGGTCGAATTGCTCGCCGGTCACTGGGTACATGGGAATCAGACTCCTCGGTAACGGTGTGCATTCGAGCGTAGCGGCCGAACCGGCTCGCTGCCCGGCGAACTCAGGTGAGAACCTCGACCCCCGCGGCCGTCAGGTCGGCGACGAGCGCGGCATCCGCCCCATCACTGGTGATCAGCACGTCGACGGCATCGATCGCGGCAACGGCGCCGAGACTGACCTGGCCGAGCTTCGTGGCATCGGCGACAACCACGACCCGATCGGCCGACGCGACCATGAGCTGCTTTACCTCGGCCTCAGGCAGGTTGACGTTGGTCACTCCTGCGACCGGGTCGACCCCGTTGCAGCCGATGAAGGCGATGTCGGCGTGCACCTGTTCGAGCACCGTGCGGGCGAGCGGGTGCACGAGGGAGTGCTGCAGCGGGCGGAGTGCTCCCCCGGTGACGATGACCGTGAACCGCGGAATCTGCGCTTCAAGCTCAAGGGCGATGTTGAGGCCGTTCGTGATGACGACGAGATCGTCGAGATCGTCGCGTTCGGCGAGCGCCTTCGCGACGGCGAGCGCCGTCGTGCCCACGTCGAGGAGCACGCTCTGTCCGCT
>JAZQRG010000164.1:0-2925 GCA_045629445.1 Mycetocola sp.
GGTCGAGGGCGGCGCGCCAGGTGGAGCGGATCATTCAAGGGCCGATCAGGGTGAAGTGTTTGCGGCGAACTGTCTCCGGACCAAACTAACGGGATCGGCGTCGATGCGAGCCGCTCAGAAGCCGGCGACCAGTCCGATCGCGAGCCAGATCGAGACGGTGACGACGGTGGTCCAGCATCCGCGGTCCGCCTGAGCCTAGGCTCGCGGCGCGTCAAGCGCTCAGGGGGCAACGCCCCTCCCGGCGCGTGGGGTCATGTCGCCCTACGGCAACTGTCCACGCCGACGGAAGAGGTAGGCGATCTCGGCGGTGTTTCCGGCCAGCTCGATGGCTCGGTCGTACGAGGCCTTCGCCTCGTCGCTGCGTCCGACTCGGCGCAAAAGATCGGCGCGGGCGGCGTGATAGGCGTGGTAACCGCCGAGCGGGGCGCCCAGCTGATCGACGATCGCCAACGCGACCTCGGCCCCATCGAGCTCCGCGACGGCGACGGCGCGGTTGAGTGCGACGATCGGTGAGGGGTCGAGGTTCGCGAGCTGATCGTAGAGCGCGATGATCTGCGACCAGTCGGTGTCGCGTGCGCCTGGGGCGGCGGTGTGCACCGCGTTGATGGCCGCGAGGAGCTGGTAGCGCCCGGGAGGCCTACCCGACGCCAAGCACGCACGGATGAGGCCGTGCCCCTCGGCGACCATCGCGCGATCCCATGCTCCGCGATCCTGTTCGGCGAGGATCACCAACTCGCCACTGTCCGAGACCCGGGCGCGGCGGCGCGCGTCGGCGAGCAGCATGAGAGCCAACAGTCCGATCACCTCGCCGTCGTCGGGAAGGAGTTCATGAAGCACGCGGGTGAGCCGGATGGCCTCAGCGGTCAGTTCATTGCGTACCGGGTCGGCGTCAGGCCCGGTCGCGAGATATCCCTCGTTGAAGACGAGATAGATCACGGTGAGGACTCCTGTGACCCGTGCCGGTAGGTCTGCTTCGGTCGGCACACGGTACGGGATCTTGTTCGCCTTGATCTTGGCCTTCGCGCGCGTAATCCGCTGCCCGATTGCGGCCTCCGTGGCCAAGAAGGCCCGGGCGATCTCAGCCACGGTCAGCCCGGCGACCATGCGGAGCGTCAACGCCACCTGCGACTCCATGGCGAGCGCCGGATGACAGCACGTAAAAATGAGCCGGAGCCGGTCGTCGTCCACGACACCACTCGGGGATGGCGACTCGTCATACAGAGACTGTGCTTCCCTGTGCTTGTCGAGCCGCTTGTTCTCGCGTCGGATACGATCGATCGCTTTGCGGACCGCCGTCGTTGTCAGCCACGCGCCGGGCTTCGGTGGGACGCCGTCAAGCGGCCACCGCTGGATGGCGGTGGCGAACGCGTCGGCCGTCGACTCCTCCGCGAGGTCGAGGTCGCCGAATCGCCGGTTCACCGACGCCATCACCCGCGCCCACTCCTCGCGGTGAGCGCGAGTGATCGCCTCGCTGACATCCAAGGTCAAAGAATGGCCCGGACTTCGAGTTTCCGATTGCATGCCTTCGAGCCCTCCGCCGCGACTGTGAGCGCGGCGTCGAGATCGGGGACTTCGATGATCCAGAACCCGGCGAGGAACTCCTTCGTCTCCACGAAGGGGCCATCGGTGAGGATCGGCTCCCCGCCGCGATTGTCAACGACCGTCGCCGTGCTCGGCGCGGCGAGGCCCTGGGCGAAGACGAATCGGCCGTCTGCCTGCAACCGGTCGTTGAATTCGTCGATGGCGGCCATCTCGACATCGGTGGCGGAGGCGGTCTTGCCTGACGCCTCGGACTGCCCGTCGTCAATCACGGAAATCAGGTACTGCATGTTGAATCGTCTCCTTCGGCTTCAGGTGCCACAGCGGCGCCTGCTCACCTCTGCTACGAACAACCTTGCCCGAATCCGACAAACCTCGGGAAGGAATGCCCACCGACGGTGCGGCTCACGTTCGGCGCCCGCAAGCGGACCGGCTCGCGAACGCTCAAGAGCGAGCTGAGGGCGGGCAGCGATTGCGCTCTGGCGGGATCGCGCGGTGTTCGGCGAGGATGACGACATGCAGTTCGCTGACGTTCTTCCCGAGGATGCGCCTGACCCGCGGCGGGGACGTGAGGAACGGCTGAAGGACATGCCCGTCCCGATTGTCGAACTCGTCCCGCAGCCGTCGGTAGAGTTCGTGGATTTCGCTGTCTCCACCACCAGTAGCGATAGCGGCATCGATGCGATGACCGTCAGCATGTCAGCGACGCTGTGGCGGAACCCGCTGGACAAGTCCAACCCGGTGAACCTCGCGGACCTTGACGAGGACGCGCGCCGTGCAATTGACGAGGTGCCGCCCTGGCCGCGCCCTGCCTGGTTGGTCGAGTTCGTCGAGCGGATGCGGTACCCGATGCTTTGGGAAGCTGTGCAGACGACCTGGCATCGCGAGGAGACCGAGTACAGCACCCTCGCCGCGTTGCTGGTGCAGCACACGAACTACGTCCTCATGAACCAGTTCCGTGACCAGCTCGGACTTGGTGTGCAGGACTGGTCATCGCCCGCCCTGACCACAGAACGCGTTGTGCGTCGCGGCGTCGACGTGTCGATTGATGGGGCGGTCGTCTCGGGTTCGGAAATCGACACCGACCCATTCGTCTACGCAGTGGGTGCAACGCTCCCCAGCGGCGGCACCCTCACCGCCGTCGTCGCGCGAAATCACCTGCCGTATCTCGCGCTTGCGTTCGTGCAGCGCCCTCGCTGACCCACACGCCGCGCACAGGGCCCGCAGAGGGACCCTCAAACGACCCCGAGTTACCCCTAGTAAGTCCGCCCCTAGGGCGATCAACTTTCGGTCTATTCCCGTCCCACCGCGCCGGCCTTCAGTAGTTTCAGCGCGCCCGGGAGGGCGAAGGTGCTATTGAGAGTGGAGATGTCAATGTTCAGGTCC
>JAZQRG010000165.1:0-4085 GCA_045629445.1 Mycetocola sp.
GCATCACGGACGAGCGCACCGCCGACCAGCAGTCCGCCGAACAGGATCGCCGACACCGCTCGCCGCGCAAGTCGCTCGAGCCTCGCCACCCGACGTTCGAGGGCAGAGCTCTGCACTGACACGGTGCCGTCGTTGAAGCTGGTGATGAACTCGTCCAGGCGCCCGGGCAGCCGCAGGGCGATGCCGGCGGCGTCGGAAACCTGCTGGGCAACATCCTTCACCGCGTTTCCACCCTCATCTCGCAGCAATTGGCCCGCGTATGGCTCGATGGAATCCCACAGGTTGAACTTCGGATCGAGCGAACTGCACACACCGGAGGTCAGCGACATGGCTCGAATGACGAGCAGGAAGTTCTCGGGCAGCTGGAACGGCAACGAGCGAATCACGTCTCCGAACTGCACAGCGAAATCGCGGAACTCACGCGGGTCAACATCGCGCAGCTCGGCAAACCCCATCCCACCGAATCGGGCGAACAACTGGATCATCGCGCGTTCAAGATCTGCAGTATCGGCACTTGGCAGCAACACGCCGACCGAGCGCATCGCATCGACGAGCCCCTTCCCGTCCCGAGACGCGGTAGCGATGAGCAGTTTCCGCAGGCCATCGCGCGTGCCGGTCGACACCTCCCCCATCATTCCGAAGTCGATGAAGGTGAGCTTCCACGCTCGCCCATCCGGCCCGTCGGCCACCGGGGTCACGAAGATGTTGCCGGGGTGCGGGTCGGCGTGAAAGAAGCCGTGCGTGAACAGCTGGTCGAACATCACCGTCGCGAAAACGGATGCCACGTCGCTCGGTTCGATTCCCGCCGCACGGAGGGCATCCGTGTCATTGATCTTGATCGCCGTGACGTCTTCGAGCGTGAGTACCCTGCGGGTGGTTCGTTCCCACACCACCTCGGGGACCGACACCCGGGCGTCGCCGGCGAAGTTCGCCGCAAACCGCTCCAGGTTCAGGGCCTCGTGCAGGTAGTCGATCTCTTCAAGGCTCGTGACGGCGAACTCCTCCACGAGCGCTGGCGCGTCGACGCGGTCGGAGACGAGACGGACGTGGCTGAGCCAGCCGCCAACCTTCCGCAGCGCGGCGAGGTCGACATCGACAATCTCGTCAATGCCGGGCCGCTGCACCTTGATCACTGCGCCCGTCAGCCCGGTGTCGGCCTGGTCAAGCGGGCCGAGAAGAGCGCGGTGGGCCTGGCCGAGGGATGCCGCTGCGACGGGCGTCTCATCGATCGATGCGAATGCCCGCTCGAGCGGCAGGCCGAGTTCTGCCTCAGCGAGCCGACGGATCCCCGGGAACGGCACGGGCGGGACTTCGTCCTGCAGCCCCTCAAGTTCGGACGTGATCTCGGGCGGCAGGACATCGAGCCGGGACGACATGAATTGGCCGACCTTGATCATCAACCCGCCGAGGTCGACCGCGAGCACGTGGAAACGCCGTGCGAAGCGTTTCATCCGTCGCGTGCGCGTGTTCTCGGCGATTCTCCCCAGCCCGATCCGTGGGAGGACCAGTTCGTACCACCACGTGACCGCGAGGTTCCACCCGGCGAAGCGGAGGATGCGGCGGTACCGCGCACGCGTGTTTCCCGCTTCGGACGGCGTCTTTCCTCGATCCTGACGAACCGGCGGCACCGCCGTCAGTCCTGGGCGAGGATGGCGTAAAGCCGGCGGCGTGCCTCATCGAGCACTGTCACCGCTTGGCGAATCTGCTCAGGCGAACCCGTGCGTCCGACCTGGGCGGCGGCTTGCGCGAGTTCCATGCCCGCCTTGGGCAGAGCCGTGTGTCCAGACTTGTCGTCTGCGCCCGAGCTCTGCCACGGTGCGGCACCGTCAGAATCGGCAGTCGCCGCACGGCCGGCATCCGTCAGTGCATAGGTCTTGCGACCGTTCGATTCCTCGGCGACGATCAGTCCTTCGTCGGAGAGCAGCTGGAGGGTGGGGTAGACCGAGCCTGCGCTTGGCTTCCAGCTGCCGTTGCTGCGCTCTTCGATTTCGCGGATGATCTGGTAGCCGTGCATCGGCTTTTCGGCGAGGAGGGCGAGCACCGCGGCGCGAACGTCACCTCGACCCATGCGACCGCTCGGGCGTTTGTCGAACGCCGACCGGATCTGCTCCATGATCTGCCACATGTTCTCGGTCGGGACGCCTGCGCCGAATCCGCCTGTGGGGAATGAGTTGCCCATGATGTACCTCCTGTGTACTCCGAACGATAGTCAACGATATGTCGCTCAGGCGTGAAGCGGTAGAGGCTTTGAGCAGGAAATGTGTTGATCTTTTCCGTGGTTTACCCGGCGAGCACGCGGTGGACGGAGGCGATCGCACTCGACCCCTCGCCGACAGCGGCGGCGACACGCTTCATCGACCCCCGGCGCACGTCGCCCGCCGCGAAGACGCGCGGGGTTGAGGTCTCGAACGGCAGGGGTTCCCGGCCGAGGTGCTGCCAGCGGTCCAGCGTCTGCAGGGAGATATCGGTCCCGGTACGGATGAACCCCGTCTCGTCGCGGTCCAGGCCGCCGAGCCAGCCCGTCGCCGGATCCGCGCCGATGAAACAGAAGAGGCCGCGAGCCTCAACCGTCCCGGCTGTGTCGATCTGCACCGTCTCGAGGGTGTGCTCGCCGTCGAGGCCGACGATGTTCGACGATTGGTGAAGGTGGATTCGCGGGTCATCCACGATTCGGTCGACGAGGTACGAGGACATCCGTGCGCCGAGGTCGTCGCCGCGCACCACCAGGTGAACCGCACAGCCGTTGGTCGCGAGGTAGAGGGCTGCCTGGCCGGCCGAGTTTCCGCCGCCGACCACGACCACCGGGGCGCCGTGCACCTGCCTCAATTCCAGAGCGGTCGCTGCGTAGAAGATGCTGGTCTGCTCGAAGTGATCCCACCGGTCGAGGTGAAGTCGCTTGTATGCGGCGCCCGACGTCACAACCGCCGAGCGCGCACGGATGGTCCTGCCGTCGGTCAGCACGACCTCGAGGCCATCGCCGGTTGACCGCAAATCGGATGCCGCGCAGGGTGCGCACACACGCACCCCGAACTTGATCGCCTGCAGAGTCGCCTGTCCGATGAGTGCGGCTCCGCTGACTCCGAACGGGAAGCCGAGGAAGTTCTCGATTCGCGAGGTCGCGCCCGCCTGTCCGCCGGGCGCGACTGCTTCGAGGAGAAGGGTACTGAGCCCCTCGGATGCGCCGTAGATGGCCGCCGCCAGTCCCGCGGGGCCGCCGCCGATCACGACAACGTCGACGGCGCTCTCACTGGTGGGTTCATAACTGAGGCCGAGTTGCTCAGCCACCAGAGCGGGAGTCGCCCGAACGATCGGCTCGCCCTGAATGAACGCAACGGGCAGGTCGTCTGGCCCCAATTGAAGCGCCGGATGCGAGATCGTTGCGCCCGGTTCAAGTGCAACGGCGGTGTGGATCAGGTCCAGACGCTCGGCGAATCGTTGAAGCTCGAGAAGTTCGCGAGAGTCGCCGACTCCCGCAAATTTTAGAGTCAGCGCGGCCGAGCCTTTCCGGAGCGACTCGCGACGGGCCCACAGGGTGTGCAGGATGAGGTCGCCGAGTTCGTCGTCTTCGGCGAGGACCTGCCTCAGGGCGGTGGCGTCCAGTCGCCAGATCCGACTGGGTGCTTTCGCCCGCACGGACAAGAAGGCGCGCTGCCCGTTGAGAAGACCAAGCTCACCGGCAAAGTGGCCCGGCCCTATGTGTGCCAGTACCTCTTCATCGAGCCACCGCAGAGAATCCCGAACGAGTTCGAGTTCACCCGACTCGACGAGGATCATCGGATAGTTCTCCTGACCCGTTGCCACTACTCGCTCGCCAGCTGCCACGTTGGAGGGTGTGGCGCGCTGCGTGAGTCGCGCCCACTGCACTGCGGTAAGCGTTGGGGTAGTTTCGGGGTCTGCGTAGGAGTCGACCTGCGCGACCTTTCCCATGCTGTTCATGGCGAGATACTAGTCCGCGCACTTCCCGAGGGGTAGCGCAAGCGTCAACGAAGCGGGAGGGCGAGACTCCTGTCCCGGGTGGGTGAGACGCTTCGGCGCTCAGGCAACGAGTGGCGCGACGACTAATAACAGTCGAAATCGCAGGTCGG
>JAZQRG010000166.1:0-5053 GCA_045629445.1 Mycetocola sp.
CTCGACCGATGTACTCGACAAGTACATCCTCGCCAAGACGCGCGTTGTCATCGACGAGGTTGGCAACCACCTCGAGAACCTCGACTCCACGTTGGCAGCGGCGACCCTGCGGGACTTCGCCGACGTTCTGACCAACTGGTATGTCCGTCGATCGCGCGAGCGGTTCTGGGCAGGAGTCGACGAGAACGGCAACGGCACCGAGGCATTCGACACGCTCTATACCGTGCTCGAGACAATCACGCGCGCGGCTGCACCGCTGCTCCCACTCATCTCCGACCGCATCTGGAAGGACCTGACCGGCGGCAGGAGCGTGCACCTCGAGGACTGGCCGGCAAGCGATGCTTTCGAGGAGGATGACGTCCTCGTCGCCTCGATGGACGCCATCCGTGCCATCAGCTCGACCGTGCTCTCGCTCCGCAAGCAGGCCAGTCGTCGCGTGCGGCTGCCGCTTGCGACGCTCACCGTTGTGTCGCCAGACCCCGAACACCTCGCGCGGTTCAGCGACATCCTCCGCGACGAGGTCAACGTGAAGAACGTCGAGTTCGTCACACTGACCGATTCGAGCGCGAGTGACTACGGCATCACGTCGAAGCTCACCGTCAACGCTCGCGCCGCAGGCCCGCGCCTCGGGAAGAACGTCCAGACCGTCATCAAGGCGGCCCGTGCCGGCGACTGGTCCGAGACCGACGGCGTCGTCACTGCCGGTGGCATCGCGCTCGAGGCAGGGGAGTTCGAGCTCGTGCTCGAAACGGCCGCTGTCGAGGGTGGCGCCGAGCAGGCACTCGCGCTGCTTCCCGGTGGCGGATTCGTTCTGCTCGACACCGCCACAACGCCCGAACTCGAGGCGGAGGGGCTCGCTCGCGACGTCGTCCGCGCCGTTCAGGACACACGCAAGGCCGCCGGCTTCGACGTCAGCGACCGCATCAGCCTCGGCCTCGTCTTCGAGAGCCCAGCAGACGCGGATGCCGTCACCTTCGTCACCGAGGTTGACATCGCCGCGGAGACGCTCGCGACGACACTCTCGGTGCACGCGTTTGCCGAGGTCGATGAGGCGCGTCGCGCGGGCACTCCGGCCGAGTGGCTTCCCGAACTGCTCCGTGACGAGCCGGAGTTCTACCAGGAGTTCGCCGCCGGTCAGTTCGCCAACACAGGACCATTCATCGTGGCCGTCCGCCGCGCACACAGGAGCATTAATGTCTGACACCGACGACGACTTTTACGCTGACGCAGGGCAGGCGGTGTATGAAGAGCTGCTCGAGCGCACCGGCGAACAGGCGCCGCGGCCCCGGCTCGAACCAACCCGCCGGGTCCTTGACCTGCTCGGAGATCCGCAGCGGGCCTTCCCGATCATCCAGCTGACCGGAACAAACGGCAAGACGAGCACGAGCCGGCTGATCGAGGGGATCCTGCGCGCCTACGGGCTCCGGACCGGGTTGTTCACCAGCCCTCACCTCGTGAGCTTCAACGAGCGGATCGTCATCGACGGCGAGCCCATCTCCAACGAGGCTCTCGTGCGCAACTGGGAAGACATCCGCACCTACGTCGACATGGTCGACCTGGAGCTGGAGAACGCGGGCGATCAGCCCTTGACCTTCTTCGAGGTGCTCACCGTGCTCGCATACGCGAGCTTCGCTGACGCTCCCATCGATGTCGGCGTCATCGAAGTGGGTATGGGCGGCGAATGGGATTCCACCAACGTCGCCGATGCCCAGATCGCCGTTTTCACGCCGATCGACCTGGACCACGTTGCACGGCTGGGCTCGACGATTGCCGAGATTGCGCGCACCAAGGCAGGGATCATCAAACCGGCAGCCACCGTCGTCACTGCGGCGCAGCATCCGGATGCCATGGCGGAAATCGTGAAGGCCGCCGAGCGGGACGAGGCGCCCGTTGTGGCCCAGGACGTCGACTTCGCCCTCACCGCCGACACCGTCGCTGTCGGCGGCCAGGTGATCAGCGTGCGCGGACGGGCGGGGGAGTACACCGACCTTTTCCTCCCGCTGTACGGCGATCACCAGGGCCAGAACGCCGCTGTCGCGATCGCCGCTGTTGAAACGTTCCTCGGCGATGGTTCCCAACCGCTGTCGATGGACCCGCTTGTCGAAGCGCTCTCGGAAATCACAACGCCCGGGCGCCTCCAGCTGGTCGGTATCGAGCCGACGGTTCTCATCGACGCAGCGCATAACCCACACGGGGCGAGGTCACTCGCCGCCGCGCTCGGCAAGTACTTTGACTTCGCCGAGACGGTTTTCGTTCTCGGCGTGCTCGGCGACAAGGACGCGGAGGGCATCATCGCCGTCCTGGCACCTCTCGCTGCCCGCATTCACATCACCGAGCCAACGTCCTCACGGTCCATCCCGGCTGCCACACTCGCCCAGCGGGCGGCAGCGGTTGCCGGACCGGGTCTTGTGCACGCGTATGACACTGTCGAAGACGCGGTTTTCGCCGCCCGGGAGTGGGCGAACGAGGGCGCGTCACGGCTCGTTGTCGTCACCGGATCGGTGCTTCTCGCCGGCGAGGTCATCGAACTGGCCGAGGCCGGGGAATGGAAGAAATCATGAAACGGCCCCGTCAAAGCGTGAGGCAGTCGCTCGGGTCGATCGTCCTCGGCTTCGAGTTGATCGTCGTCTTCCTCGCCGCTCTCGTCGCCTTCGGGCTCAAGGTCCTGCCGGCGGGCATCGCCCTCGGCGGAGGTGCAGCGCTGTGTGTTGCGGTCGTCGTCGCACTCGCCTGCCTTCGGTACCGCTGGGGGATCATTGCGGGCTCGGTCCTGCAAGGCGTTATCGTTGCTACCGGCATCCTCTTGCCGATCATGTTCATAATCGGTGCGCTTTTTGCCGGCATGTGGATTTACTCCATGGTGGCCGGCGGGCGTATCGACCGTCAGAAAGCCGCGTCAGCGCAATTGGGAGACGAAACACATGGCCGTTGAAGAAACACTCGTCCTGGTCAAGCCGGACGGTGTCGCACGCAACCTGACCGGGGCGATCCTCGCGCGAATTGAGGCGAAGGGTTACTCGCTCGTCGACATCCGTCTGGTGCAGCCCGACCGGTCAGTTCTCGCCGCGCACTACGAAGAGCACGAGGGCAAGCCGTTCTACGAGCCGCTCGTCGAGTTCATGCTTTCGGGACCGATCGTCGCTATCCGCGTCGCCGGTGACCGGGTCATCGAGGGCTTCCGCAGCCTCGCTGGCACGACAGACCCGACGACAGCCGCTCCTGGAACGATCCGGGGAGACTTCGGTCGCGACTGGGGCGTGAAGGTTCAGCAGAACCTCGTTCACGGCTCGGACAGCCCCGAGTCGGCAGCGCGAGAACTCGCGCTCTGGTTCAAGTAAGTCCAGAAACACAAGCAGAGAGGCGACCCGGCAACGGGCGCCTCGCTGTTTTTATGCGTGCGGCCGCCGGACGTGCGGCCTGACAGGTGCCTTCAGCACCTTCAGTCGCCCGACAGGGAGCGGAGCTACGTCCTAGAGGTACTGCAGCACGTTCAGCCGCAGCTGGGCGATCAGCGCGACAACCAGGTAGCAGGCGAGCGTCAGTGGAATCAGCCAGCCATAGAGGGTGCCGGCAACGCGTCGCACGCCGCCAGGAACCGGCAGGTTGCCCGTCTTGAGGTTGTAGAGGGTAACGGCGAGGAACGCGGGGATCGCGACAGACCAGGTCACCATGCACCACGGGCACAGGGTGCCGAGCACGAAGATGCTCTGCGAGATCAGCCAGATAACGAACGCGAGCGCTCCGGCAAGCCCGAGATTGAACAGCACCCAGAACCAGCGTGCGAATCGTGCTCCGGCCAGGATGGCGATGCCGACCACGATCGGTGCTGCCCAGCCGATGAGGCCGATCAGCGGGTTGGGAAACCCGAACACCGAACCTTGCCATGACTCGAGGTTCGCCCCGCACTGCACGAGCACGCTGAAATCGCAGGAGAGCGATTCACCCGGCGATGACAGCGTGTGGATCTTCTCGAGAGTCAGCGCGAAGGCGGCTATCTCGCCAATGATCCCGGCGAGAATGAGAAACACAGCGAGGATGGTCGGTCGGGTGTCTGTCTCTTCGCGGCTCACAGTTCGAGAGTACGACACAGTGGGGTGCGCAGAGGGCGTCGGCGCCCCGTCGGAGCCCTGTGCGTCGCGTCGGATCGCGATGCGGCCGTTGCTCGGCCGTTGCTTGGCCACAAATGGCTGCGTGGCCGCTGCTCGGACAGAATGGGCTGCGCTTTCGCTTGAAGTCCGACCGTTTCTGTCCGAGCAGAGTGGCTGGGGCGCTGCCACCGACCGTTTCTGTCCGAACGAGGCCCGCGAGGAGACCAAGCGCGACCCGTGTGGCGGAGCGCCGAGCTTCGCCGTCCAGGATCCCGGAGAATGACGCTGTGAGTCGCGGCGCGTCCTCAGAGAATCACTGTGAAGGCGCTGGACGTGCGATAATGGGCGTACGACTCCAGGGCCGCGCTCTAGAGTCGTACAACAGAAGGCTTATTGGGCACGGCGCTCGTAATGAAACAGCGTTCGCCCAGTGTTTGAGACACCGTCAGCATCGTCCCGCTGGGATGGGGCTGACAAAGAAGGTACGCGACCAGAGCCACAGGGCCGGTCGTGGACGTCCAGGATTTGCGGGGAGTACGCGAAAGCGAGAAACCGCTCGAGAGTTCCCGGAGGGGCAGCGCGGCTGTCGCACCGGATGAGGAGTGCACCAGGAATGGTGAATGAAAATTTTGATAACACGACCGACACGTCAACTGAGGGCGTAACGCCCGAGACTATTGAGACGGCAACGGATGCCGCACCAGGCGAGACGCCGGACGTCCTGCCCGCTGCGGCACGCGAAAATGAGCCGGAGAGTCAATCGCCGGACGCCGGGAACGCACCGGTAGCGGGCGACGTCGCAGCCGAAGAGGCCGCAGCGGAAGACGACGCGCCAGCCGCATCGAACATCTTCGCCGCATTCTCGACAGCACCGACAACGGCGCTCTTCTTCCAGGCGCCTGACGTCAAGCCACTTCCGGCACGCGCATACCGCGACGACGTGATCGACGATGACGACGACGAAG
>JAZQRG010000167.1:0-4808 GCA_045629445.1 Mycetocola sp.
CCGCTTGCCCTCCGACTTCTCGTCGAGGCGACCCACAGTGACAACCCGTGGACGCTCGGCGTCGTCGCCTTCACGGTGCTCGTCGGCGGGGTCTCCCTCACGGGGTCCTTCGTGACCTTCGGCAAGCTGCAGGGCATCATCACCAGCCGGGCCGTCGTGTTTCCCGGCCTCAGCATCGTGCTCGCGCTTGCCGTTGTGGCATCGTTCGCGTCGGCTATAACGATGGTCGTCACGGGGGAGCTGGGCTGGGCGTTCGGCCTCCTCGCACTCGGCCTCGTCATCGGTGTGTTTTTCGTGCTGCCGATCGGTGGCGCCGACGTGCCCATTGTGATTTCCCTGCTGAACGCATTCACCGGGCTGGCCGTCGCTGGATCCGGTCTCGTGCTGTCGAACGTCCTGCTCCTGGTTGCCGGGACGCTCGTGGGGGCGAGCGGCACCATCCTCACCACGTCAATGGCGACAGCGATGGGCCGCAGCGTGACAGGCATCCTGTTCGGTGCCTTTCGACGAACAGCTGGCGCTGCGGATGCTGGCGGCGACGGACAGCGGCCGGTGCGCACGGTCACCGCCGACGATGTCGCGATTCTGCTCGAGTACTCGAGCCGCATCGTCATCGTGCCCGGGTACGGTCTTGCTGTCGCCCAGGCCCACCACGCCGCCGCTGAACTCGCCGAACTTCTTACCGCCCGCGGC
This sequence comes from Mycetocola sp., assembly GCA_045629445.1. Classification (GTDB taxonomy): domain Bacteria; phylum Actinomycetota; class Actinomycetes; order Actinomycetales; family Microbacteriaceae; genus Mycetocola_A. The sequence goes on from JAZQRG010000167.1 coordinate 694, forward strand.
GCCGACGTGGTGTTCGGCATCCATCCCGTCGCTGGTCGGATGCCCGGGCACATGAACGTGCTCCTCGCCGAGGCCAACGTGCCTTACGAGTCGCTCCTGGAGATGGACGTGGTCAACGGCCAGTTTTCGGCGACGGATCTCGTTCTCGTCATCGGTGCCAACGACGTCGTCAATCCCGCCGCGAAGACGAGCCCGGGATCACCGATCTACGGGATGCCGATCCTCAACGTCTCGGAAGCAGCGCAGGTGGTCTTCCTCAAACGCAGCCTCAACCCGGGATTCGCCGGCATCGAGAACGAACTGTTCTTCGATCCGAAGGTCTCCATCGCGCTCGGGGATGCCAAGGCCACGTTGTCGCACTTACTCACCGCGCTCAAGGCGATGGCGTAACGCGGATCGGCTCTGATCTCTTGAGCGTGACGCCGTGCGGCTCGTAGGCTGGATCTGCCACAGAGTGCAAAAGGGGAACCATGCGTGAGCTGAGCGAAATCGACATCCGTACGTCGTTCATGAACTGTTCGAAGGGTGAAGCGTTTCGCATCATGGTGCCGGTTGGGTTGGAACATCTCGACTGGGATCGCCGCGACTACCTCGGCTGGCAGGACCCCAAAGCACCCCAGCGTGCCTACCTTGTCACGTGGCGCGGCGACGAACCTGTCGGCATCGTCCTGCGACGAGCCGACCCGGTTGCCTCCCGCGCGCGGTTCCAGATGTGCTCGCTGTGCCGCACGCCCCAACCGGCCGACAACGTTGCGCTTTTTGTCGCACCCCGGTCAGGCGACGCCGGTCGCAACGGGAACACCATCGGCACCTACCTCTGCGCCGGGCTCAACTGCTCAGCTCACGTTCGCGTCGAACCGCCCGTGTCGGAGGTGCTGCCCGACCCGTCCGTCGTCGTCGCGTCGAAGATCGAGGGCCTCGTGAGCCGACTCGACGGCTTCCTCTCGAAGGTGGACAGCGTCTGAGTCAGGACTGGCAGTTCGGGCACCAGTAGGTGACCCGAAGGCTCAGTTCGTCACGGCCGAGTTCCCCGGTGCGGATGCGGGTTCCGCACCTGGCGCACGGCTTCCCGGCCCGACCGTAGACCCACACCTTGCGACCCGGTCGCAGGTCTCCGGTCGTCGTTCGTTCGACCCGATCCCGGTTCGCAAGGATCAGCCGGGAGGAAAGCGCGACCAGCGCCGGGATGTCTGTTTCGCCGATCGGCCGGGTCGGCAGGACCCCGCGGAGGAAACACAGCTCGTTGGCGTAGACGTTGCCGAGCCCGGCGAGGTTGCGTTGGTCAAGGAGAGCAACGGCTACCGGTACCTCGGGATTTGCAGCGAGTCGGGCAATCGCCTCGTCGGCGTTCCAGTCCGGGCCGAGCAGATCGGGACCGAGATGGCCAACGACGGAGTCTTCCTCGGACCGGGCGACCAGCTCGACGACTCCGAGGTCGAAACCGACACTCACCCAGTCGGCTGTCGTCACGACAGCCCGCGCCTGGAAGGCGGGGCGTTTCCACGGCGTGCCCGGGCGGTAGAGATGCCACGACCCTTCCATCTTGAGGTGGCTATGCAGCGTGACATTCCCGACGCGGTGGAGCAGGTGCTTTCCTCGACTGAGCACCTCGTCGATGCGTTCGCCGGTGAGATCGGTGGTGGCAAATGCCGGTACACGGATATCCCAGCCGGTTATTTCCTGTCCCTGCAAAGCCTGGTTGAGGTGAGCGGCTTCACGGTAGACGGTGTCGCCCTCAGGCATGCCGCATCCGCAGTCCGCGAGGAGTCTCGCTGAACCCAGCCTCCCGCAGGGCCGCGGCGACCGGCGTTCCGAGGAGGAAGTTGCCGTTGACCTTCTCGACGGCAAGTTTGTCGATCGCGCCGCGCTTCACGAGGGTCGCGACGGATTTGGCCGCTGTGGTCAGGATTTCCTCATCGTCGGTGAACGCCAAAAGCGTCTTTCCGCCCCGTTCGAAGTACAGCACGAGTTCGCCGTCGACGAGGGTGACCAGGCCGCCGGCCTTCCGTCCCGGCCGGTGCTTCGTGCCGGTCGTTTCGAGCGCAGGCCACGCGAGTGCTGCTCCATAGGGGTTCGCGGGGTCGCAGGCGGCGAGAGTGACGACCTCGACAGGGGTACTTGGCTGTGCATCGTCTGACCGGGTGAAGGCCCGAAGCCGGTCGACGGTGCCAGCGAGCGAGAACTGCGCCGCCCCGAGCCCATCGATGAAGTAGCCGCGGCGGGCTCGTCCCGAGTCCTCGAACCCGCTGAGAACGCGATAGGTCAGGGCGAATCCGCCGGGCACGCCCTCCGCCATGACGGAGCCGCGCGTCACAACCCCGTATCGTTCGAGCAGGATCTCGGCTGTTGCCGCCGCCCTCACCGTTGCGTCCTGTTCGGCGAGCGGCAGAATCGACCACCGTCCGCCAAGGATGGGAGCGCCAACGCGGGTCGCCATTGTCGCGGGCCGAAGCGGACGACCCCGGTACATGCGGGAACGCGGCACGGCCCGCGTGGTGCGGTGTGCTCCTTTACCGTGTCCGGTGAGGGTGCGCAGCGGTGCGAACGTGTCGTTGGTGATGAGACCGGCCCAGACAAGTTCCCACAGGGCGGTGACCAGAGACGCGTCATCGCTCGCCCCTGTTGCCTCGGCCAGCTGTGGGAAGAAGTACGCACCACCCCCGCCGAGCGCGAGCAGGACCTCCCGCTGCAGCTCGTCGGTCTCGGCATCGGCCGGGATCGGCAACGTGAGGGGTGCGCTTTCGGCCAGATGAAGCGTGACCCAGCCGTCGTTCCCGGGAAGGGAGCCCGCTCCTGCCCAGACAACTTCTCCGGTCGCGGTCAATTCGTCGAGCATTGCCGGCGAATAGTCGGACACCCGTTGCGGCAGAACGAGGGACTCCCACGCCGAGGCGGGCAGGGAGACTCCGGCGAGCTGGTCGATCACCGCGGCCACACCGTCCACGCCGCGAAGTCGGCTCCCGACCTGCTGCCACACCGGGAGGAACCGGGCGAATGCGGACTGCTCGACCGGCTCGACCTCGTGCCGAAGCGCGGCGAGTGACCGCACGCGGAGGCGTCGGAGCACCTCGCTGTCGCACCATTCGGTATTGTCGCCGACCGATTCCCTGCCCGTCGCGAGGAATTCCCCGCGAACGATCCGGCGGGCATCCGCCAGCCTCGTGAGGGTGTGAGCCGCGACGGCGCTGCCGAGCCCGAACCGGTCGGCAACCTGTTGGGTCGTGAATGGGCCGTGGGTTCGTGCGTATCGGGCAACGAGATCGCCGACCGGGTCTGCGACGGGTTCGATGAAGGCAAGCGGAACGCCGATCGGGAGGGGAACGCCGAGCGCGTCGCGCAGTCGTGCCGCGTCTTCGATTGCCGCCCACCAGCTTGCGCCAGCGTATGACACCGCAATCGCTCGTTTCGTCGCGCCAAGCGTTGCGAGGTAATCGGCGACGATCGCGAGGTGTTCCGGGCTGGGCGCGAGCCTTTCACCGGTGACATCGGCGGCCGAATCGCTCGCGTCTTCGCCGGTCGCGCTCGTCTCGGTGGCCGGGACCACCGTCGTCTCTCCGAAGTCCAGCCGTTGTGCGACCTCATCGACCGTGAGCGGACCGAGCATGCGAAGCAGATCGGCGACACCCTCGAGGCCACGCGCGCGACGAGACTCTGCCAGCCGCTGAAGCTCGGCTTCGGTGCGGACGATCACGCCGGGATCAAGGAGTTCGCGCAGTTCGACCTGGCCGAGCAGCTCGGCGAGCAGGGCACTGTCGATCGTCAGGGCTGCTGCCTTGCGTTCGGCGATCGGGCTGTCGCCCTCGTACATGAACGCGCCGACGTACCCGAAGAGCAGTGACTTCGCGAACGGTGAAGGCAGGTCGGTTGTGGTCTCGACGATGCGGATGGCGCGACTGTCGAGTTTTTTGGTGATACCGAGCAGCGCGGGCAGGTCGTACGCATCCTGAAGGCACTCGCGCACCGTCTCGAGGATGATCGGAAAGCTCGGATACTTGCGTGCGACATCGAGCAGCTGCGCTGAGCGCTGTCGCTGCTGCCAGAGTGGTGCGCGTTTGCCCGGCGAGTAGTTGGGCAGCAACAAAGCACGAGCCGCGCACTCCCGGAAGCGGGAGGCG
>JAZQRG010000168.1:0-5053 GCA_045629445.1 Mycetocola sp.
ATCAGCCGAATCGTCGAGCAGAACCTGCTCACGGTGTCACCCGGCGTGATCGAGGCCGCACGAGCCGCTGGTGCGAGCCCGCTCTACATCATCCGTACGGTGCTGCTGCCTGAGGCGCTCGGTCCGCTGATCCTCGGCTACACCTTCGTGTTCATCGTGCTCGTCGACATGACAGCGGTCGGCGGTTACATCGGCGGTGGCGGAATCGGAAACTTCGCCATCCAGTACGGCTACCGCCAGTTCAATCCGATCGTGACCTGGGCGGCCGTTCTCGTTGTGATCATCTTCGTGCAGCTCATCCAGTTCTTCGGAAACGCGCTCGCACGCAAGATCATGCGTCGTTAGACGTCAGCGGGCGTCGCGGAATCGAAGTCGAGGCTCAGCTTGCGGAGCAGCCCGGCGAGGCGGAGCTGGTCGGCGCTCGAGAGCGACGCCAGGATTTCCGATTCGGCATCGACGAGGCGGGTGACCGCGGCGTCGACGCGCGTGAGCCCCGTCGGTGTCATCACGACGAGGATGCCGCGCCCGTCTCCCGGGTCGGCCTTGCGTTCGACAAGACCGGATGCGACGAGCCGGTCAATGCGGTTGGTCATCGTTCCGCTTGACACCAGCGTCTGCTGCAACAGTTGTTTTGGGCTGAGTGTGTATGGTTTTCCCGCCCGGCGCAGCGCGCTCAGCACGTCGAATTCCCAAGACTCGAGCTTCGATCGGGTGAAGGCGGTTCGCCTGGCACGGTCGAGGTGCCTGGCGAGGCGGCCGACCCGGGAAAGCACCTGCAGCGGAGCGAAATCGAGGTCGGGTCGTTCCCGTTCCCACGCTTCGACGATCCGGTCGACTTCGTCACTCTTTTCGGGCATTTCTCCATTATCGTGCCTCGGAGCGAACGGCCCGGCTGGCATTATCTGGCAGACTTGACTCTGCGTGGGCTCCGGCCGTGCGCGGTCCGCCTTAGTGTAATGGCAGCACGGCAACCTTTGGAGTTGTTCGGTCCAGGTTCGAGTCCTGGAGGCGGAGCGGAACAGGCGGCTCCCAGAGCGCACGACATCGTTCCATTTCGAGCCGAGGCTCAACCAACACTTCGGGGGATATACCTGTGGCAGATACCAAGCTTGCAATCGTCATCCTGGCCGCCGGCCAGGGAACACGAATGAAGTCCGCCACCCCCAAACTGCTGCACCCGCTCGCCGGTGTGCCCATGATCAGCCACGTTCTCGCAACGGCTCGAGCGCTCGACGCTGCGCACGTTGTCGCCGTCGTTCGGCACGAACGCGACAGCCTCGTTGAGGTCATCTCGGCCGACCTGCCCGACAGCATCATCGTCGACCAGGACGAGGTTCCCGGAACCGGGCGCGCGGTTGAGCAGGCCGTCGCCGCGCTCCCCGACACCTTCGACGGCGACGTGCTCGTGATCAACGGCGACGTCCCGCTCCTCGACGCCGACACACTGCACACGCTCGTCACCCGCCACCGCGCCGATGGCGCCGCCGCGACGTTGCTGTCCGCTGTTCTCGCCGACGCAACAGGGTACGGGCGCATCATCCGCACGGCCGACGGAGCGGTCGACTACATCGTCGAGCAGAAAGACGCATCCGACGCAGAGCGTGCTGTCGCCGAAATCAATGCCGGTGTCTATGTGTTTGCGCTCTCCCTGCTGCGCACCGAGCTCGCCAAGCTCACCACAAACAATGCACAGGGTGAGAAGTACCTGACGGATGTCGTCGGTTTGCTTCGCGCGGACGGCCTCGAGGTCTCCGCCATTCCCGTCGCTGAACCGTGGCTCGTCGAGGGCGTGAACGACCGCGCGCAGCTGAGCGCACAGGCGGCACGACTCAACTCGATGATCATCCGCGGCTGGCAGCTCTCCGGAGTGACCATCCAGGACCCGTCCTCGACGTGGATCGACGTGCAGGTCACCCTCGCACCCGATGTCACAGTGAAGCCGGGAACCCAGATCCTCCGGGCGACGGATGTCGCCACCGGCGCGATCATTGGTCCGGACACCACACTTGTCGACTGCGAGGTCGGGGCGAACGCCGAAGTGAAGCGCACAGACGCAACGCTCGCCGTCATCGGCGCAGGAGCATCCGTTGGTCCGTTCTCCTACCTCCGCCCGGGCACGAACCTCGGCGCTGACGGCAAGATCGGTGCGTTCGTCGAAACGAAGAACGCGACGATCGGAACCGGCAGCAAGGTGCCGCACCTCTCCTACGTCGGCGATGCCGAGATCGGCGAGCAGTCGAACATCGGTGCTGGGAGCATCTTCGCCAACTACGACGGTGTGAAGAAGCACTCATCGGTGGTCGGTTCCCACGTCAGGACCGGGTCGCACGGGGTGTTCGTTGCCCCGGTTAGAATTGGTGATGGCGCTTACACCGGCGCCGGCACCGTCGTCCGCAAGGACGTGCCTGCCGGGGCGCTGGCCATCAGTGTCGCGCCGCAGCGGAACATGCCGGGTTGGGTTGAGACCCACCGACCCGGCACACCGGCAGCGGATGCCGCGGCTCAGGCCAGTAATTCCCACGAAGAAAACTAAGCAGTAAACGCCGGCTCAGCCGGCAGGAAGCGGGCCACGTGTCTGGCATCAAAATGAGCGGAGAGAAGCGACTCGTCCTCGTATCGGGTCGTGCTCATCCACAACTGGCCATCGACATTGCCGCTGAGCTGGGTTCGGAACTCGTTCCGACCGACGCGCGCACCTTCGCCAACGGCGAGCTGTACGCACGATTTGACGAGAGCGTCCGTGGCTCGGATGCTTTCGTGATCCAGTCGCACACCGCTCCCATCAACGAGTGGCTGATGGAACAGCTGATCATGGTCGATGCGCTCAAGCGGGCATCCGCAAAGCGCATCACCGTTGTCGCTCCGTTCTACCCGTATGCGCGCCAGGACAAGAAAGGTCGCGGCCGTGAGCCGATCTCGGCGCGACTCGTCGCAGACTTGTTCAAGGTCGCCGGAGCGGACCGCATCATGTCGGTTGACCTTCACGCCGCACAGATTCAGGGTTTCTTCGACGGCCCCGTTGACCACCTGTTCGCGATGCCCGTGCTCCTCAACCACTTCCGCGAGAAGCTCGACCCCGAGACGCTGACCATTGTGTCGCCCGACATGGGTCGCGTTCGCGTTGCCGACATCTGGAGCGACAAGCTCGGAGTTCCGCTCGCGATCATCCACAAGCGTCGCGATCCGCTCGTTCCCAACCAGGTTTCTGTCCACGAGATCGTCGGACAGGTTGAGGGACGGGTGTGCCTGCTCGTCGACGACCTCATCGACACCGGTCGTACGATCGTCCGTGCCGCCGAGGCGCTCAAGGCCGCTGGCGCGATCGGCGTTGTCGTCGCTGCAACGCACGCCGTCTTCAGCGACCCGGCAACCGAGATTCTGCAGAGCGACTTCATCGACTCTGTCGTGGTCACAGATACACTGCCGATTCCGGCCGAGAAGCGGTTCGAGCGGCTGACTGTCCTGCCGATCGCTCCCTTGCTCGCACGGGCCATCCACGAAGTCTTCGAGGACGGTTCGGTCACGAGCATGTTTGACGGCGCCGCTTAGGCGCAACCGCTCTCCCCATGCCCATCGATCCGACGAGGGCAGAATCTGGGCCACACGCAACTGGGCAACACGCACCTGGTCCACACGCACCTGGCTAACACAGAGGAGAGGACGGGGTATCCCGACTACCCCGTCCTCAAAGATCCTCTGTTATGACCCATCGTCCGGGTGCTCTCATTAGCACCTAAGCGAGTCATTTCGGGGAGAATCTCGTGACGGACAGTCTAAGAAATTTCTCTCCGAAGTGCGAGGGCTTGACTTCTCTTTTCGTCGGGTGTTCCCTCAGCTCGAGAAACCGTCCGCGTCCGAACGGGCGATTCGCGCCGCGTGTTCGAGAAGGTCGTCCTCTGAGATTGCGATGCCCGCGTCGGCGAATCGCTGCCTCAGGGCGTCGAGAACTTCGGCCTCGTCGTGCCCGGCAAGATCGGCTTCTTCCTGGATGAGGATCCCGGCGATCTTGTCGTCGATCGGCTGTGGGTGCTGGTCCTGTACCGGAGCTGTGGTGTCCGGCGTGCTGTCTGGATTCGACATGTGGGCCTCCCTGGCTGTCCCTACCATTCTGTATGCCGTTGACGTGGACACAACAGAGGTGCCCGGCTAGTAGAGGAAGATTGCCAGCCAGTCGCGGTTGTGGGCGTGCAGGAGAACCAGGAACAGGACGAAGTCGAACAAGAGGTGCACGCTCACGATGTAACTCAAAGATTTCGTCTGGCGGAAGATCCAGCCCTGGAGAACCGCGAACGGGAAGATGAGGAACGGGCCCCACGCGTGGAAGCCCAGCTCCCAGAGGAACGATGTGAACAGCACGGCCTGAAGCAGGTTCGCCTGCCAGTCAGGGAAGTGGCGTCTGAGCAGCGCGAACGTCGTGCAGATGAAAAAGAGCTCGTCCCAGATGCCCAGGGCATTGGTGCCGAGGAACAGTCGGGCGATACTTCCAGGATCGGATGCCGCCGGCCAGTTCTCATAGACACCCGTCGGAATCATGTAGACGGGGAGGAGGAACCAGCCGAGAATGAGGACGGCAATGAGGTAGCCGAATTCGATGCGGCTCCATCGTTTCCCGGTTGCGACGGGGAATCGGATGGCGTGGTCCTTATAGATGAACCGTGACACCAGATACGGGATGAGGACAGCGGCAGCGAGTGCGGCACCCATGAGGAGCATGTGCCCCCACTCGATATCCGTGTTGATGGGGACGAGGCTGAGCGCAAGAAGTCCGACCGCGATGAGCAGAAGGTCTCGGGCGAGGCGCCGGTCGATGACCACAGCCGTGAGAAGCGTTACGGCGAGGGTGACGTATCCGGCGAGCCGCTCATCCAGCCCGAACAGGAGAAACCCGGAGAGGGCGATCAGGATTCCGGGCAGGAGCTTCCAGCCCGTGACCGGGCGCGCGTCTGTGAGCATCGGGGTGGGGGTCATGGGGTTCCTTGGCCTCGCTGTGAAATTCGAGCGTACATGGGGTTCGTGGTGGTCCGCTCGCGGCGCGTCTTCAGGCTATGAAAAA
>JAZQRG010000169.1:0-1908 GCA_045629445.1 Mycetocola sp.
CACGCACTGAGTAGATCATGAGGCCCTGACTATCTGTGACATTCCACCCGTGACTCCGCTTGGGCAGATAGGCCGGAAGCATTTGCGAGAGTGGCAATTCGGATCGAGAAAAAGTCAAGGTGATGCGTACGCGTCGGCTCCGACGGGCGGTGCTGGCGCCGCGAGGTAGTCGCGATCGGCGCGACCTGGAATGGCAAGATCTACGAGAGCCCCTGCCGGTGATCGCTGTTAGTTGAGATGCCTGAGAGTTGCCAGATTGGGCGCTCGAGGCAGAGCTTTGCGAACATGCTGTTCAGGCCATGCGTCTCGACAAGAGTATTGACGGCATCCATCTGGCTTGACGCGGCGGCGGCGAGCGCAATCAGTTCCTGGCGATGCGCTGCAACCCATTCCGTGGCCTGGTCGTTAGGTTGGGTCTGAACTGCAATTTCTAAATCTGCGGTGATCAATTCACCGTCATCCTCGCCCCATACGTCGCCTTCGAGCAGCTCAGCGAGTTTCGGTTCAATGCGGGCGTAGGTGCTCGGAGCCTCGGATTCTGTATAGACTTCCGCCGCGAACTAGAGCCAATAATGGATGTCGCGTAGCTCGTCGGGGCTGAATACTGTCTCGCCGAGGTCGTCCGAGTCGTCGTACGTGGTGGCGTCGGCAGCATCGAAGAGCCAGCGTTCAATCAAATCGTTACGGGCGCTGCCCGTCTCCTCCCGCCACCGGTCGACAAGGCCACAGTAGGTGCCATAGGTGTCCGCTGACCAGTTGCCGGTGGCGAGATCGGACCACCCCGAACTCCTCAGAGTTCGAGCTACGCGGCTGTCGAGAATGGAGCAGGGGTGGAGCGGGGCGCCGCCGCCAGCAAAGTAGAGGAACTTCGTAAAGAATGCCGGACCGAGCCAGGTGATTGCGTTGCGGTACTTCGTGGGCCGCATCAGCTTGTATGCACCGACTGGGTCGACACGGCTCAGTTGTGCTGCTTCTTGAAGGAGGCGACCGGAGTAGTCGCGTTTTTCGGCCACCGCTGCAATACGTCCTTTGACGTTCCGTGGGCGAGTCCCGACTCCCCAGGCGAGAGTATTCCAGAGCAGCGAAATCGCGCCTTCGGGTGATTCATTTGCGCCGTCCGCTAATTCGAACAGATCACCCCTGGTCAGCGTCGACCCGAGCAGCGTGTCGTCGAAACCATGAGAGGTCAGCTCTCGCGTCCACCAGCCGCTATTGATGGAGATCTGATGGTTCTCGATCATCACGGCGGTGTCGGCTGTGCGTAGCCAGGTCTGCAACGCGGGTGGCACTTGGACCGTTGGAGTTTCGTTCATGTCATCAGGATGGACTATGACTCCGACAATCGCCCTGGCGCTCACGTAATAGTCACGGCCAGTGCCGGTTTCGAACGGAGTCGTACCTGTCTGGAGTGCTCACCGTTTGACGACGCGTGCCAGTTGTCCTGTCGGGCTCCGATGTTACGGTCGATTCCCGAAGGAAGGTGGTGTCATTTTGGACCAGCAGCAGTCGCGTCCTGGGTGCATGTTTGCCTTGGCAATCCTCATTCCGCTGGGTTTAGCGCTCATGCTGGGAGAAGCCGTGCTGAAGGCCATGATTGGCCGATATGGCGCCGGCGGTGCCGTTGCGGCGTGGTGCGGGATCGTGTTGGCTATTGGATTGTTCTGGGAGCAAGCGCATCTCCGGTCCCGGAAGGCCCAATCCGGTCACGAGCTGCGCAAGAAATCGGGGTTTGTCCTGGATGACGCCTCCATAGATGCGATCAAATCGGAACTCGACCTTGAGAGACGGCGCCGGGATTCTGTGCTGAACGAGCTCGGAAGGCTGAAGGACGACGAAAGTGCGGAGACTTCGTATGCGCTGAGCGAACGTCGCCGGCTGGAGGCGAGCCGATTCGAGCATGACAGAAGG
>JAZQRG010000170.1:0-4420 GCA_045629445.1 Mycetocola sp.
AGCCAGAATCCGCCGCCCTCAGGTGAGTAGAAACCGAACCCGCGACCGGTGACCGGAACAGCCGAGGCTGAAGGCACAGCGGCGACGAGGGGAGCCAGTACGGCGGCAACGACAGCGAGCACCAGCACCAGAATGCGGAGGAGGCGGCCCTGCTGGCGGGGCCTGAGAGACCGGGCGGACCGGCGAGTCCGGACGCGTGCGGAAGAAGCGAGTGTGGAGGTCATACTCCAGAAGTGTGCGGCCGATGAGAATGCCGTCGTCGCGGACAGACGCAACGGTGGGGAGGCGGCGCAGAGCGGGCGGCTGGGGAGGAATTCGTCCGTCAGTCCGTCAGTCCGACGGTGTCGACGCGCGCAGGCGGCGCAGATACAGGGTGCACAGGCCAAAACGGATGCCACGTGGCAGCGTCGGCCACACAGTTCGAGTGACGGCGATCACCCGGTCGAACCGGCGTTGCTGCTTCGGCGTCCACCGGAAGCCGTAGGCCGTACGCATCCTCTCGTCGAGGAGGCCGGCGGTCACCAGCCGTGCGAGCGGCATAAAGCTACGAATCCAGAACGGCAGAGAGCGTCCGGCGAGCAGTTCCCGGCTGACGGCACGGGCCTCTGGCGTGACCTCGAGTGTCGCGGTCGCCTCGGCGAAATAGCTGTGGAAGTCCGACCGCGTTGGCGGCCACAGTTCGGGCGGCATCTGGAGCGCCGTGCCGAGCGTCGCGTAGTCGCGGTACACCTGCTCGGCCGATTCGTCGTCGAGCGGGCCATAGATGAGATCACGCACGGTGACAGCGGTGTCGTAAAGGGTCGCAGCGACCCACAGTTGCAGGGAGGGATCGAACGCGGAGTAGCCGGGCGTCTCAGCTGTCGCTTCCGCGGACACCGGACCGTGCGCACGATTGACGCGCCTCGTCACCGCGCGCTTGTCGGCATCCGTTCCGAAGGCTTGCGCGTAGACGTAGGTGAGCGTCGAATGCAGCCGGTCGAGCGGACGCGATGCGAAGTCGCTGTGCCGAGCGACGCCCCGACCGACACCGGGATTCGCGATCTGCAGGAGGATCGCCCGGCCACCCCCGGCAACGAGGACAGCATCCCGGCCGACGTCAGAAAGTCTCGTCACGCGCCCACAGTAGCCCACGCTCCCGGGGGCTGGCCCTGTGGGCAGAGGGGCAGCGGACCAGAACGCCGTGCCGGTACCCTCGAATGAGACGAAGTAGAGTGGTAAACGGCATTTCTCTCGGCGTCGAGATACTTGACGCTGGGGCGCCATCAACTGCGCACATCAGCAATGCATCAAGCAGAACGGAAATCCACGTGGATCTTTACGAATACCAGGCACGAGACCTGTTCGAAAAATACGACGTCCCGGTCCTGCCGGGGATCGTCGCTGAGACACCCGAGGAGGTACGCGCCGCGGCCGAGAAGCTCGGAGGCGTCGTCGTCGTGAAGGCTCAGGTCAAGGTGGGCGGACGAGGCAAGGCCGGCGGCGTCAAGGTCGCCAAGACGCCCGACGAGGCATTCGAAGCAGCTCAGTCCATTCTCGGCCTCGACATCAAGGGCCACGTCGTCAAGCGCGTCATGGTCGCAGGTGGCGCCCGCATCGCCCAGGAGTTCTACTTCTCCGTGCTGCTCGACCGCGCCAACCGTTCCTACCTGTCGCTCACGAGCGTCGAGGGCGGAATGGAGATCGAGATTCTCGCTGTCGAGAAGCCCGAAGCGCTCGCTCGCATTGAGATCAACCCGCTCGACGGAATCGACGCCGCGAAGGCCCGCGAAATCGCGGTTGCCGCGAACTTCCCCGCCGAGCTCGTCGACAAGGTCGCCGATGTCTTCGTGAAGCTCTACAACGTCTACAAGGGTGAGGATGCGACTCTCGTCGAGGTCAACCCGCTCGTTCTGACCGAAGAGGGCGACATCATCGCCCTCGACGGCAAGGTCACGCTCGACGAGAACGCTGACTTCCGTCACCCCGGTCACGCCAAGCTTGAAGACAAGGATGCCGCTGACCCGCTCGAAGCGAAGGCCAAGGCAGCAGACCTCAACTACGTCAAGCTCGACGGTGAAGTGGGTGTCATCGGAAACGGTGCAGGACTCGTTATGTCGACCCTCGACGTTGTCGCGTACGCCGGTGAGAACCACGGCGGCGTGAAGCCGGCCAACTTCCTCGACATCGGAGGCGGAGCATCCGCCGAGGTCATGGCAGCCGGTCTCGACGTCATCCTCGGTGACCCGCAGGTCAAGAGTGTCTTCGTCAACGTCTTCGGTGGAATCACCGCGTGTGACGCTGTCGCCAAGGGCATCGTTGGTGCGCTCGCTGAACTCGGTTCTGCTGCGAACAAGCCCCTCGTCGTTCGCCTCGATGGCAACAACGTCGAGGAAGGCCGCCGCATCCTCAACGAGGCCAACCACCCGCTGGTCACCCTCGCCGCAACCATGGACGAAGGCGCCGACAAGGCCGCCGAGCTGGCTTCGAAGTAAAAGGACGAACGAACAATGTCAATTTTCCTCAATAAGGATTCCAAGGTCATCGTCCAGGGCATCACCGGCGGCGAAGGAACCAAGCACACCGCACTGATGCTCAAGGCAGGCACCAACGTTGTCGGCGGCGTCAACGCCCGCAAGGCCGGCACGACAGTGGTCCACGGCGACGTCGAACTGCCCGTCTTCGCGACGGTGGCAGAGGCAATGGAGAAGACCGGCGCTGACGTGTCGATCGCCTTCGTGCCGCCGGCGTTCACCAAGGACGCTGTGATCGAGGCCATCGACGCCGAGATCCCGCTGCTCGTCATCATCACCGAGGGTGTTCCGGTCGGCGACTCCGCTGAGTTCTGGGCGTACGCGCAGAAGAAGGGCAACACCACCCGGATCATCGGCCCGAACTGCCCAGGCATCATTACGCCCGGTGAGGCACTCGTCGGCATCACGCCGGCGAACATCACCGGCAAGGGACCGATCGGCCTCGTCTCGAAGTCGGGCACCCTGACTTACCAGATGATGTATGAACTCCGCGAGATCGGCTTCTCGCCGGCCATCGGCATCGGTGGAGACCCGATCATCGGCACCACCCACATCGACGCTCTCGCTGCGTTCGAGGCTGACCCCGAGACCAAGGCGATCGTCATGATCGGTGAGATCGGTGGAGACGCTGAAGAGCGTGCCGCTGACTACATCAAGGCGCACGTCACCAAGCCCGTCGTCGGATACGTCGCCGGGTTCACCGCTCCCGAGGGCAAGACCATGGGCCACGCCGGTGCGATCGTCTCCGGTTCTGCCGGAACCGCCGCCGCCAAGCAGGAGGCCCTCGAGGCCGCAGGCGTCAAGGTCGGCAAGACCCCGTCTGAGGCCGCTCGCCTCATGCGCGAGATCATCGCCGGACTGTAACCAGCAGCACACGCACAACCGAAGGGCGGCAGGAAACTGCCGCCCTTCGTCGTGCGTGGGCGTGGGAGCCGCTGCCGGTTCTGGGCGGCAGCTAAACTTCAACTCGAATGAACCGCACAACTCTTGCTCTGCTCGCCGCTCTCGAGGCGCTCATCACCGTCGCTATCGGACTCGGAATCACGCTCGTCCCGCTGAGCGTCCTCTGGGCCACGGACTACGGCTTCGCCGTCGACTGGGTGATCTTCTGGCGTGCCTCGGTCGACATCTGGCTCCTCGGAAACGGCGTCGACCTGACCGTGACCCTCCCGGCGGCGCTCGTCGGTGCAATCGGCATTCCCGAGGCATCCGCCCCGTTCGTCGTGAGTATCGCACCGCTCGCCATCACCGCATTCACCGTTCTCATGGGTGCACGCACCGGCGCGCGCGCCGCTGGCACCCGGTTATGGCCGACAGGTCTCGTCGCGGCCCTTCTCACCTTCGTTCTGCTGACGGGCGCGGTTGCCCTCACGGCGACGGCTTCAGCGGTGAGTCCCTCGCTCTGGCAGAGCTTCGTTATTCCCGGCGTCGTGTACGCGGTCGGACTCCTCGCCGGTGCCGGTTTTGTGCTCTGGCGAGCGGATGCCGCTGGTCGCGGCCCAGCGGACGGAATCGTTGCGCGCATCACCGACCGGTTCGGTGACACAACGCTCGCCGTTCTCGGCGCCTCCTTCGGCGGCGGGCGCGCAGCCATCCTCGGTCTGATCGCGGTCGCCGCCACCCTGCTCACTGTCCTCATCTTTGCTCACTTCGGTCTCATCACGAGCCTGTACCAGAGCTCGCAGCTCGGGGTGTCCGGCGGGATTTTGGCGACCGTTGCGCAGCTCGGCTTCCTCGGCAACCTGATTGTCTGGGTTGCCTCATGGCTCATCGGGCCCGGCTTCGCGATTGGTGTCGGCAGCTCCATCTCACCGGTGAACACTCTCGTCGGCCCGATCCCGGCATTCCCGATCCTCGGCGCTCTTCCGAGTGGTGACCTCCCGCTCGGTTTCCTCGGGCTGCTGGTCCCG
>JAZQRG010000171.1:0-2519 GCA_045629445.1 Mycetocola sp.
GACAGGCTGTTCGACAGCGTCATGTTGCTTGCAGCAGCCTTGGCGATGCCGAAGAGCTTCGTCGGGTCCGTGAGGGTCTCGCTGCTCTTCAACTGGCGGGCCAGTGAGGAAAGGAACACCTGCTGGTTGCTGATGCGACCGAGGTCGGATCCGTCGCCGACGCCGTGACGGGTGCGAAGGAACTGCAGCGCTGCCATGCCCTGGAGAGTGTGGGTGCCCTCGTCGAGGTAGGTCTGGGTGTAGTCGTCGTCGATCGGTTCAGCGACACAAACGTCGACACCACCGACGGCGTTCGACAGTTCGATGACGCCGTTGAATTGCACCTCAGCTGCGAACGGAATGCTCATGCCGGTGAGCTTCTCGACGGTGAGAACCGTGCAGGCGAGTCCGCCGTACTGGAGCGTCGAGTTGATCTTCTGCGAGCTCATGGCGTTGTAGGTGCCACCGCCCTCTTTCGGGCACTCGGGAATCGAGACGAACATGTCACGAGGGAAGCTGATCACCGTCGCTGCCGAGTGGTCCTCCGAGATGTGCATGAGCATCGTCACATCGTTGAGGTTGCCGGTTTCCTTCTTGGCGTCGCCGAAGACACCGTCCTGGCCGGCCCTGCTGTCACTGCCGACGAGAAGCAGGTTGACGCCGCCCTCGATCGCGTCGATGTTCGGGGCCGAGACACCGGGCGTCTCGTTGGCGAGCGTGACGGATGGCTGCACGTCTTTCGCAATGTCCCAGAGGGCATAGGCCGAAACCGCTCCGCCGCTCACAAGCAGCACGGCGAGCGCGCCGGAGAGGAACTTGGCGATGGTCCGGAACGGGTGGGACTTCTTCAGCCGCCCGTGCCTCGCGATCGTCGTAACCTGCGGGGTCCGCCGGGAACGGCGTGAAGGCTCACTCACTCGACGGTCCTTTCGGGTCGGACAGGCGCTGGCGGAGGGCGTGGGATTCGAACCCACGAGACATTTCTGCCCACCAGTTTTCAAGACTGGCTCCATCGGCCGCTCGGACAGCCCTCCATCGCGCACCGTGAGGTACAGCACGCAACACTCGATCCTAGCGGATCAGGGCAAAGTCCATAATCACAGGGCATTCTGGACGGCCCCTGAGTGGGATCGCGCTCGGGATCGGACGAAGAAGGGTGTCAGAGCGATTCGAGCACGGCAACGAGACCGTCTTCGGCGACCGACCCGGTGACCTCCGTCGCCGCCTGTTTAACCTCGTCGGGCGCCTGCCCCATGGCAACAGCGCGACCCTTCGCACCGGCCCATTGGAACATCTCGATGTCGTTGCGCCCGTCGCCAACGGCGACAACGCGATCCAGCGGAACATCGAGCCACTCGCGCACCCGTTCGAGCGCCGTCGACTTGTTGACACCGAGGGGTGCAATGTCGAGCCAGGCGGTCCAGCCGATGGCATACGCCACCTGGTGCAGGCCCATGCTTTCAACGATTTTGAGGAACTCGAGCTCATCGTGCCCTGGAGAAACCACGACGACACGCGTCACCGGCTCGCTCAGCAGCCCATCGAACTCGACTTCTTCGGCGTTCTCGAGGTTCCAGTCGGTCATCCCGGCCGTGTACCGGCGATATCCGCTCGGATACTCGACCATGTACCTGCCGTCGGCGAGGTGGGAACGAATGGTGCGAAGGACGTCGCTCGGGTCGAACGTCTCGATGAGGTGGCGGCGGTATCCGCCGACCGCGTCAGCGTCCCGTTTCATGACGAGGGCCCCGTTGGCGCAGACCACATACTCCGGGTCGATTCCCAGCTGCTCGACGACGGGCAGCGTCGTTTCCCAGCTTCGCCCGGTTGCGAGCATCAGCCGGTGACCCCGAACGGATGCCGCGCGCGCGGCCTCGATGACGGCATCCGACATCGATCCATCTTCGTGGAGAAGAGTTCCGTCGACATCGAGCGCGACGAGGAGACCGGCTTCGCTCACAGTGGTTGGATGACGTCGAGTCCGCCGAGGTACGGGCGGAGGGCCTCGGGGACGAGCACCGACCCATCGGCCTGCTGGTGCGTCTCGAGCAGAGCGACGAGCCAGCGGGTCGTTGCCAGGGTGCCGTTGAGCGTAGCGACCGGGCTGGTCTTGCCCTCGGGGCCGCGGTAACGGATGTTGAGGCGGCGCGCCTGGTACGTGGTGCAGTTGGAGGTCGAGGTGAGCTCGCGGTATGCGTCCTGGGTGGGTACCCACGCTTCAACGTCGTACTTGCGTGCGGCACTCGAGCCGAGGTCGCCGGCAGCGGTGTCGATGACGCGGTAGCTCAGGCCGAGTGCCTGGAGCATGCCCTCCTGCCAGCCGAGCAGGCGAAGGTGCTCAGCTTCGGCCTCGGCTGGGGTGGTGTACACGAACATTTCGAGCTTGTTGAACTGGTGCACCCGGATGATGCCGCGGGTATCGCGGCCGTATGACCCGGCCTCGCGGCGGTAGCACGTGGACCAGCCCGCGTACCGGATGGGGGCATCCGCGACATCGATGATCTCGTCGGAGTGGTATCCGGCGAGCGCGACCTCGCTCG
>JAZQRG010000172.1:0-3877 GCA_045629445.1 Mycetocola sp.
TCATCGCCGCAGACAAGGCCCGCCTGCTCGCCGGTCAGAGCACGGGAGACAGCAGCCTCGTCGAACTCACCCTGCACTCCGGTAAGAACCGCATCGTGCGACGGATGCTCGCTGCGATCGGCCACCCGGTCCTCGAGCTGGTTCGCCGTCAGTTCGGCCCGGTGTCGCTCGGCACCCTCCGCCCCGGCCAAACCCGCGAACTGACTAAAGTTGAACTCGGTGAGCTCCTGACCATCTCGCGCGAGGTGACGAAGCTCGTCAAGGCTGAACGCGACGCCGAGCGCGACGCCGCACGTGCGGCAGCAGCATCCGAATCCTCCGAATAGAGCACACTGTGAGCATGTCCCCGCCCCGGCTGACCGGTTCGGTCCGCATCGTCGGCGCCGGCCTGCTCGGCGCGAGCATCGGCCTTGCCCTCCGCGCCGGCGGGGTCGATGTGATCCTCGCCGACGCATCGCCCTCGCAGCTGAAGCTTGCCGTCGACTACGGCGCCGGGCGCGCTGAGCGCCCAGGAGACGAGCCGCGGCTCATCGTTGTGAGCGTGCCACCGGATGTCACGGCGGACGTGATCGAGGCGGAGCTGGCCCGGTTCCCGACCGCTGTCGTCACGGACGTGGCAAGCGTCAAGCTCGAGCCATACCTCACGCTGGTGAACCGCGGCGTCGACCTCACCAGGTACATCGGGTCGCACCCGCTCGCCGGGCGTGAGCGCGGCGGCGCTATTTCGGCCCGTGCCGATCTGTTCTACGGCCGTCCGTGGGTGATCTGCCGCGACGAGGAGACACCGCCCGAGGCGCTCGCGCTCGTCGAGGACCTCGCACTCGACCTCGGTGCAAGCCCGATCGAGATGACACCGGAGGAGCACGACACTTCGGTCGGCCTCGTCTCGCACGTGCCGCAGATTGTCGCGAGCCTGCTCGCGAAGCAGCTCGTGCACGCGCCCGACTCCGCCGTTCGCCTCACCGGCCAGGGCCTTCGCGACACCGTGCGGATCGCCTCAAGCGCGCCCGAACTCTGGGTCCAGATTCTCGCCTCGAACGCGGAGCCCGTCGTCGACGTGCTCGACGCGTTCGCCGCTGACCTCGCACAGGTGACGGATGCCCTCCGCGCGCCTGACAAGGCGGGTGCACGTCGCACGATCGCGGATGCTATCGCTTCCGGCAACAGCGGTGTCGCTCGGCTGCCCGGCAAGCACGGACAGGATCGCCGTTACGAAACCATCGTCGTCATGGTCGACGACACCCCAGGCCAGTTGGGAAAGCTCCTCACCGAACTCGGTGACATCGGAGTGAACATGGAAGACCTGCGACTTGAGCACTCACCCGGTGCTCAGATCGGCCTCGCCGAGATCGCGGTTCTTCCCGAGGTCCAGCAGCGCGCCATCGATGACCTCGAGGCACGCGGCTGGCGGATTGCGAGCACATAAGAGTGACGAACACAGTAGTAGCCGTCGACGGCCCCGCCGGAAGCGGCAAGTCGAGCGTGTCGAAGGCCGCGGCGAAACGCCTCGGCTTTGCCTACCTCGACACCGGAGCCGCCTACCGTGCGCTCGCCTGGCATGTTCTCGATTCGGACGCGTCGCCCGAGGAGGCGTCGCAGGTGATCGGCTCGCTCGCGAGCTTCGACTACACCATCGGCACTGACCCTGACGGGTACGTCGTTCGGGTGGGGGAGACCGACGTGACCGACGGCATCCGTGAACCGCGCGCCACCGCCGCCGTCAGCGCGGTCGCCAGGGTTCCCGAGGTTCGCACACATCTCACCGAGCTCTTCCGCCGCATCATCCGGGAGTCGCCCAAACCGGGAATCGTGGTCGAAGGACGTGACATCACCACGGTCGTGGCCCCCGACGCGACAGCGCGCATTCTTCTTACAGCATCCGAAGAGGCTAGAATGTCAAGACGCTCTGCAGAACTTGTGACTGAGTCGGCTTCCGACGTTGCAATCGCATTGCAGAAGCGTGATCGCGCGGATTCCCGCGTCGTCGACTTTATGACTGCAGCGGATGGCGTTGTCACTGTCGATTCCACCAACCTGAACTTTGACGAGACCGTCGATGCTGTACTCGACGTGATTCGCGCCTCGCAGAAAAAGTAGATCGATCCCGCACCCGCGGAGCACGATCGCAGAGAGAGACAACCATGGCTGACGCCTTTGACGAAGACACCACAGAGACAGACGACCGACTCGCCGAGCACATGAGCGACATCGACGAGGAGCTTGCTGCCCGTCGCGCCGAAGCGCTCCGCACCGGTCTGAACGACTATGACCTCGAGGACGACGACCTCGAGATCCTCGACGCAGCGACGGACGACCCGGATGCCATTCGGTACCTCCCGGCGCTTCCCGTGCTTGCGATCGTCGGTCGCCCGAACGTCGGCAAGTCCGCGCTCGTGAACCGCATCCTCGGTCGCCGTGAAGCCGTCGTCGAAGACACCCCGGGTGTCACGCGCGACCGCGTCAAGTACAAGGCCGAGTGGAACGAACGCCAGTTCACCCTCGTCGACACCGGCGGCTGGGAGCCGGACGCCAAGGGCATCGACGCTTCAGTCGCCGCCCAGGCTGAGGTCGCGATCGACCTCTCCGACGCGGTTCTCTTCGTCGTTGACGCCAACGTCGGTGCAACAGCCACCGACGAGCAGGTCGTCCGCATGCTGCGGAAGATCAACAAGCCCGTCTTCCTCGTCGCCAACAAGGTCGACGATGTGCGCCAGGAGCCGAACGCCGCCTCGCTGTGGTCGCTCGGCCTCGGCGAGCCGTACCCGGTCTCAGCACTCCACGGCCGTGGCGTTGCCGACCTGCTCGACCTCATCATGACCAAGCTGCCCGAGGTTTCGGCCGTCGCCAAGGAAGAGGTCGGCGGACCCCGCCGCGTCGCGATCCTCGGCCGCCCGAACGTCGGCAAGTCCAGCCTTCTGAACAAGGCCGCCGGTGAAGAGCGCGTTGTCGTCAACGAGCTCGCCGGAACCACCCGCGACCCGGTCGACGAGCAGGTCGAAATCGGTGGCAAGGTGTGGCGCTTTGTCGACACCGCAGGCATCCGTCGTCGGGTTCACCTGCAGCAGGGTGCCGACTTCTACGCAACGCTCCGCACGAGCGCCGCGCTTGAAAAGGCCGAAGTTGCCATCGTCATGCTCGACGTTTCCGAGCCGATCAGCGAGCAGGACGTTCGCATCATCGACCTCGTTCTCGAGTCCGGCCGTGCGCTCGTGCTCGCGTTCAACAAGTGGGACCTTCTCGACGATGAACGTCGCCGTTACCTCGAGCGTGAAATCGAGCAGGACCTGGCCCACGTGGCCTGGGCTCCTCGCGTCAACATCTCCGCCCGCACCGGTCGCCACATGGAGAAGCTCGTCCCGGCACTGGAGCTCGCGCTTCAGTCGTGGGACACGCGCCTCCCGACGGGCAAGTTCAACGCGTTCCTCGCCGAACTCACCGCCGAGCACCCGCACCCCGTCCGCGGTGGAAAGCAGCCGCGCATCCTGTTCGGTACGCAGGCCTCGAGCCGTCCGCCGACATTCGTGCTCTTCACCACCGGCTTCCTCGACCCGGGATACCGTCGCTACATCCAGCGTCGTCTCCGCGAGATCTACGGATTCGAAGGCAGCCCGATCAACGTCAACATGCGTGTTCGTGAGAAGCGCAAAAGGACATAATCCGATTCGCGCGGCGGAACTCGTGAGAAGCTGAACTGTGACCCACGAGTTCCCGCCGCCGCACCCGCGCAACCCGGGCGACGCCTGGGTGCACGCTGATGACGGCTCCAAATACTGGGGCCGTTTTGGCGCAGCCGGGCTGCTTGTCGTGGATGCCGACCGCGGAATACTGCTGCAGCATCGCGCCCTGTGGAGTCACTTCGGTGGCACCTGGGGCCTGC
>JAZQRG010000173.1:0-2436 GCA_045629445.1 Mycetocola sp.
AGCTCATTCGGTCAAAGTACTCCCACGCCCGTGGAACACGGCGAAAGGCAACATGCCCCCTCCCCGCAGGGGACGATCGGTAGCCGGTGGTCACAGACAGTTCGGCCACCCGCGCCCGCTGGCCGGTCCTCGAGCGCGCCGGTGTGAGGCGCTAACTGACCTGACCCAGCGTAGGGCACTGTGGCCTATGGATGTAGTGGTGGATCGCTAGGCCAGCGCGAGTGGCTTGTTCGAACTCGTTGGTCCACTTCCGAGGCCGTTGGGCTCACCCCGTCGAGCCTTCCGGTTCGGGTGCTGGTCAGCGCCCTCGGGACTCGTATCGAGCTCTTCTGACGTGAGCAGACTGCGAAGGAGCTTCAGGCTTGCGAGAACTTCATCGAACGTGACGATGCTGACAGCGCGGGAGTTGCCGCGGAACAGTTCGAACGATTTCATTCTGTCAGGCTCACTCGCAGCTGGGAGTCGACCGGCGATCACGAAACATCCGATTGAGTAGGCCTCAAGGTCGTACGCTCTGGAATCGACCTTGATGTTGGCGAAGTGGATCTTCAGTTGATGCGCCTGGTCGAGGACCTGAGTGACGGCTTGATTCAGCTCCGAGGTGATCCCGAAGACGCCGTCCCGGTATGCCGTCGCCTTCACGATCTTGGTGGCTGGCGTCTTGATCTCAACGAGCGCAACGTTCGACGTCAGCGGGTTCTTCACGAGGTAGTCGGCGATCTTGGTGCCCGAACCCTCTAGCTTGGTCCCACCTACGGAGGCCTTGGACACGACGCTGACGACGGGCGAACCGAAGACTTGTTGAAGCGCGAATGAGTTGGACGCGAAGAATCCTTGCCAGTGCTCTTCCCCGAGCTTTCTTTCGAGGTCCGCCTCGAAGCTCTCTATCAGCCGGTCAAGGTTGACCAACTCCAGGTCGCGCTGAAGAGCGACGACCCGCTCGGGCATCGTCTTGGATGCGACGCCAGCCTGCTCACGCACGGCGGAAAGAAGTTCGACCTGATCCTCGTCAGACAGCGGTTCCTCGCCGCTAGCTGCTCGCGTCAACAGCTTCGTTACCGGATGACGACCCAGGCTCGCGGTGGAATTCTCGAGGCCGAGCACGCTCGCCAACTCGTTGTTCGCGAAGGCGTCCTTCACTCGGCCTGCAGCGACATTGCTGCGGTTGTTTATCCGGACTAGCTCGGACCACAACTCGCCCCACGCTTCGCGGCCGATTCGGAAGATCGTCCCGTCGATGCGCGCGCCCGCTCCGTCATCGAGTCTCAGCTCTGTGCACTCGCTGTGATCTTCGATGAGTCGTACAACCCGATTGCAGTCCTTCAGCAACCCCAGCCCGTACTGGGGGTCCTTGACGAATCCCGGCGGCAGCGTCTCAAGAAACTCTTCGACCCTGAACGGCTCTTGGTCGATCTCGTCGAGTTCGACGTCGTCTTCGAAAGGGTTGTCGAACACGTCGACTGAGTTGTTCTCAAAGGAGATCCGGTGGATCTTGGAGTACTTCGGCTGAAAGAAGCGCTCGCTACCTTCGAGGGTGTTCAGCGGTGCGGTGTATACGAGTTCGCCTGAGGTGGAACGCTCAACCAGGACATGCCGGGGCGTTTTCTCCACGGACTTCGTCGAAGAGACTCGATTTCTCCTCAAGGGAAAGGCGACATACTGCGCTTGGCCCTCGGATCCAGTCGACTCTTCTAGTCGAAGTCGTGCGTCCCCATCCGCTCCGAACCGCGCCATGACGCCCTTTCTAGATCGTTGGGTAGCACCCTACCGACTTAGAGACTGCCCCGCGTTCGGGTTCAGAACTGGGAGAGGACCTTGCGGCTTTGCTTCCCGATCTAGAACACCTCGAGCTGTTGGGCGTCGTTCCCGAAGACCGGTCTCTCGCAGACCTCGAGCACGCGCCCGCGCAAAATCCGTTCGCGTCTCGCGGTTCCCTCGGGAGGAACTCGCACGATTCCGTGCCGCAACGCAGCCCTCGGACCGCTTCGCGCCTCGACCCGGTGTCGCGGACTGGCGCTAGGCCCGAATTCGCACCCATCAGCCGCCCGCCCGTAGCCGGTCGACATGCGTGCGCACCTCACGTGTCGTGACGATAGTGCTTCTCGCCGGTAGACACCTGACTCCATACTGGGCGATGTGAAACCGATCATGGTCGCACTACTGATGTCCTTGGGTCGCAGGCGGGCTGGTTGCGTGTTCGGCATCGCCGGAGGCTTCAGCCGCATGCAGCGACGCGATGGCTCTCGCGGATAGTGACAGCGCCAGTGTCGTCGTGACCCTTGCCACGCTGGATGCATGCGCGACGTCCGACCAGTGGATCACGGCAGTCCAGGTGCATCCTCCGCGCCGCCCCCACGTCGCGCAGATCGCGAAAGGGTCGCTAAGCGCACTCAGCTTCGGTCGAGTCTCGGCGCTGGGCGCACGAACGGAGTCGAA
>JAZQRG010000174.1:0-20874 GCA_045629445.1 Mycetocola sp.
AAATCGACGCTCTACGCTGCAGTCATGGGTCTGGTCAAGCCGACCGCTGGCCAGGTGCGCATCTTCGGTCAGCCCAACGCGACGGCGCGACGCGCAAACGAGGTCGCATATGTGCCCCAGTCCGAAGCCGTCGACTGGAACTTCCCGATCTCGGTTCGCGACGTCGTCCTGATGGGCCGATACGGGCGAATGGGATTCTCGCGCCGCCCACGCCGCACCGACCTGGCCGCAGCGGATGAGGCCATTGAACGCGTCGGCCTCGCCGACCTTGCCAGCCGCAGCATCGGCGCGCTCTCGGGCGGGCAGCGCAAACGAGCGTTCGTCGCTCGAGGCATCGCTCAGGATGCTCGCCTGCTCCTCCTCGACGAACCGTTTGCCGGTGTCGATACCGGCAGCGAGTCGACCATCACCTCGCTCCTGCGTGAGTTGCGTGCAGAGGGGCGCACGATCGTCCTTTCCACCCATGACCTCGGCGGGGTCCCCGAACTCTGCGACGACGTGATCCTGCTCCACCGCAGCGTTCTCTTTCAGGGCCCGCCGCAGGATGCGCTCACCCCTGAACGTCTCGCCCTCGCGTTCGGAGCCCGGTCATGATCGACGCGATCATCGGCTGGATCGCCGACCCGCTCCAGTACGGCTTCATGGCCCGAGCACTCGCATCGACGCTCATCGCCGCCGTGACCTGCGGACTCCTGTCGTGCTGGCTGGTTCAAATCGGCTGGTCACTGATGGGCGACGCCGTCTCCCACTCCGTCCTGCCCGGCGTCGTGCTCGCATACGCCATCGGCTGGCCGTTCGCCGTCGGAGCGTTCATCTTCGGTGTCGGCGCTGTCGCCCTGATTGGCGGCATCCAGTCGAAAACGAACATCAAAGCGGATGCCGCAATCGGCGTCGTCTTCACGAGCCTGTTCGCGCTCGGTATCGTCCTGATTTCGGTCACACCGAGCCAGATCGACCTGGCACACATCCTCTTCGGAAATGTCCTCGGGGTCAGCCCATCCGACCTGATCCAGGTCGCGGTCATTGGCCTGTTCACCTGCACAGTGTTGCTCCTTAAGCGACGGGACTTCACCCTGTTCGCCTTCGACCCGCTCCATGCCCACGGCATCGGCCTCAACACCCGCCTGATCCGGGCGATGCTCCTCGGGCTGCTCGCACTCACCGTCGTCGTCACGCTCCAGGCTGTCGGCATCGTTCTCGTCGTCGCCATGCTCATCATCCCCGGCGCAACGGCATACCTCATCGCCAAAAGCATGGGAGGAATGCTCGTCGTTGCGACCGTGGCCACTTGCATCGCGGCAATCGCGGGCGTCTACGTGAGCTTCTATGCCGATTGGTCGACCGGCGGATCCGTCGTTCTCGCCCAGGCCGCGCTCTTTTTCCTGGCCTTCCTCTTCGGTCCCCGCGGCGGCGTTGTCGCAACGGCGCAGGCGCGCACCCGCTCGACGAGTCTGGCTACGTCATGAAGCTCTCCCAACCGGTGATCGAGAATTACCTCAAGACCATCTACGCCCACACAGAGTGGCAGGCCGACGCGATCACGCCGTCTGTGCTCGCCGACCGGCTCGGCCTTGCGCCATCGACGGTCACCGAGATGGTCAAGAAGCTCGCGGCGAGCGGCCTCGTGACCCACGTCCGCTACGGCGCGATCACCCTCACTGACGCAGGCAGGGCCGACGCGATTGCCGTTGTTCGCCGCCACCGGCTGGTCGAAACCTGGCTCGTTCGCGAGATGGGCTACAGCTGGGACGAGGTGCACGACGAGGCCGAGATCCTCGAACACGCCATCAGCGATCGCCTGCTGGAAAGCATCGATGCCCGACTCGGCCACCCCGACCGTGACCCACACGGCGACCCGATTCCCGCGAGCGACGGCTCGGTCAGGCGAGAAGACGCCGTTCTGATCGGTTCAGCACAGCCAGGGCACACCGGCGTTGTGCTCAGGATCAGCGACCGTGACCCGCACCTCCTGCGCACTCTTGAAGCCTCGGGAATCGACATCGGCACGACGGTGAGCGTCACGAACGGTGCCGTTGTCGCCGGCACCGCGAGAGTCCCGCTCGACGACGCCGCAGCATCCGCCATCTGGTTGAGCGCCTGAACCGACCGCTCGCTCGCTCAGCCGTACACTGAGATCACGACCAGAGGAGACGCATGACCCGTCGCGATGAAGTTGAATGCTGGCTGACCGATATGGATGGCGTGCTCGTGCACGAGAACCGTCCGCTTCCTGGCGCTGCAGAACTGCTGCAGCAGTGGCGTGACCAGGGCAAGCCGTATCTCGTGCTGACCAACAACTCGATCTTCACTCCACGCGACCTCAGTGCACGCCTTCGGGCGTCAGGGCTCGAGGTGCCCGAAGAATTCATCTGGACGTCAGCGCTCGCAACGGCAGCGTTCCTCAAGGACCAGATGCCGGGCGGGTCTGCCTTCGTCATCGGCGAAGCGGGCATCACCACCGCGCTGCACGAAGCCGGCTTCATCATGACCGAGACATCACCGGACTACGTCGTGGTCGGCGAGACGCGCAATTACTCGTTCGAAGCGATCACCAAGGCGATCCGCCTCATCAACAATGGCGCCCGCTTCATCGCAACGAACCCGGATGCCACAGGGCCGAGTGCGGACGGCCCCATGCCAGCGACGGGCGCGATTGCTGCCCTCATCACGAAGGCGACGGGCAAGGAACCGTACATCGTCGGCAAACCGAACCCGATGATGTTCCGCTCCGCGCTCAACAAGATCGGCGCACACTCCGAGAACACCGGCATGATCGGTGACCGGATGGATACCGACGTGGTCGCGGGAATCGAAGCCGGGCTGCACACCATTCTCGTTCTCACCGGTATTTCCGATGAAAAGGAGATCGCACGCTACCCGTTCCGGCCGTCCGAGATCCTCGGGGGCGTCGTCGATCTGCTCGAACCGCACCCGATCGAGTCCGAGGTCGTCTAGCGCCGTTCCTCTCAGGCCTGCCTTGTCAGGTCTCGACCCGATCTTGTCAGGTCGCGGGCTGCGCGACGGCGAGGGTCCCGGTGAGGGCTTCACCGGTTGAACGGGTGAGGAAGCACGAGTAGTTACGCTCACCGTCGGCCCACTGCTCCGCGCTCACGGGATATGTGCCCTGCACCTGAAGGTCGGAGTACGCACCAGCCGCGGCCAGATCGAGGACGCCGGGTGCGCTGCACCAGAGCGCGAGCTGCTTGGCGATCTCGGCTTCCCCCGGATAGGGCGCTGCCGGATCGGATGTCACGGGAGCGGTGAAGACCATTTGTGCCGTGTGCGGTGTCGCACAGTCGACGACGGTGAACGTTTCCGCCCACGGCGTTGAGTAAGGCTCGAGGCATTCCCCACCGAGGAGCGCGTCCCACTTGTGCTCTCCTGGCGCGACGGGACCGACAGCTGCGACAACCTCAGCGGGCGGAGCTGTGAGGGTTGGCGTCGGCGTCTCGGTTGGCGTTGGCGTCGCCGTGGCGGACGGGGTCGCAGCCGGTGCTGACGCACCAAACAGCCCGGGAAGCCGGGTGCCAAGGAAGAACAGCGCACCGAGAACGAGCAACGCTGCGACGCCAAGCGCCACCCACTTCACGACGGGGGGCAGCGGAGGCCGCTCGGAACCGGAGCCGGATTCCCGCTTCGCTCGGGACGGCATTGCGCCCGTTGCGGCGTTGTCTGAATCCACGTTGTCTGAATCCGCACTGCCTGATGCTGCGCTGCCTGATGCCGCGCTGCCTGATGCTCCCGCAACGGGAAACAGTTCGGAACTGCCCGCAAATTCGGCGGTTGACAGGCTCGCTGCCGCGACCGGTCGAGGGCCGGGTGCCCGGGTCCGGTCGTCCGAGTTGCTGTGGTTATCGACGTTATCGCGGGGCCCATCATCGTCTGCGGCGTCATCGTCCTCCTCCGCGGACATGGCGGCGGCTGCGGCCTCGAGCTCCATAAGGAATGCCAGGCTTGCGGCATCGTCGTCCAGCGGTTGGGTCGAGGCCAGTCCGGTGGCGGTAGTGTCCACGCGCGCCGTTCTCGGACCCGCCGGTTCCGGTTCAATCGGTTCGGGTTCTGTCGATTCCGGATCTGTCGGTTCCGGATCTGTCGGTTCCGGATCTGTCGGTTCCGGATCTGTCGGTTCCGGATTCGCGAGCCCCGGGTCGCTCGGTTGCGGGGCCGTCGGTTCCGGCTGTGTCGTTGCCCGGCCAGCTACCGGAGCAGGGATGATGGGAAGGACCGGTTCGGCTGGTGCGCTCTCGGACGCCTCGGATGACGTGGCGTGCACGATCGGATCCAGTTCGTCATTGGGCGTCAGAGACCAGACGAAGGGTGCACTGTCGTTGTCTGCTGTGTCGTTCTGTGCCGGCTTGGCGTCTGGGGTGTCGCGTCTGCGCGAACTGTCGTGTTCCTCGCTGTGCATACCGGCATCGACCGCAGCATCGCGGGGGCGGGTAACCCAGGGCCGGTCGACATCGGGGCGCGGCTTGAAGAGGGGCGGCGTGGGCTGAGCGTCGGGCAGAGCTTCACGCGCTGACACCGGTGCCGGCGGCGCCACCTCCGGGTCCGGAAGAGGTGCTGACTTTGGTGCTGGTCCTGGTTCCGGTTCCGGAGTGGATGCCGGTCTACGGAACGAGGCGGGTTCGGGCGCGAACGCCGGTTCCGGAAGCGGTACTGCGTCGGGGGTGGACGCAGCTTCGGGCTCGGTCGCAGACTCGGGCTCAGGCGCGATCGGCTGGAACGAACTCCGGCGACGCGGAGCAGGGTCCTCCTCATCGGCGGAATCAGCAGCGTCGTCGCGCCCCTCGGAAGCGGTGGTATCGGTACCGTCGCTGGTGCCGAACGTCATCTCCTCTGCTGCCGGTGGCTGTGCGGCCGGGGTGGGCCCGCTCGTCCGCCACCACGGCGTCAAATCGGCGATCGGCTCATCAGCCTGCGATGACTCGGCAGACTCCGCTGATTCCGCTGGCTGTTCAGGCGTCGTGCCGTCGGCAGCGTCGCCCTCGCGGCGTCGTCTTCGTCGGAATGATGACTCGTCGTCGGACACTATTCAAGTCCCAGGTCGTCGAGTCCAATGGCGGCAAAGTAGGGATATCCGGCATTCTCAATGATCTCGCGTGCGCCGGTGTTCCGGTCGACGACAACGGCGACACCAGCGATCTCGGCACCGACCTTCTTGAGCGCCTCAATGGCCGCGAGAGGCGAACCACCGGTCGTCGAGGTGTCTTCGAGAACAATCACGCGCTTGCCCGCGAGGTCTGGCCCTTCGACCTGCTTGCCGCGCCCGTGGTCCTTGGGCTCCTTGCGCACGACAAAAGCGTCATAGGCAAGACCTCGTGCTGCACCCTGATGCAGGACGGCCGCCGCAACGGGATCCGCTCCCATCGTCATTCCGCCAACGGCAGCGACATTCGGAACGTCCGAAATGAGGTCGATCATGACCTGGCCGATCAGCGGCGCAACCCGGTGGTCGAGGCTGACCTTCCGAAGATCGACATAATAGGTCGCCTTCTTGCCGCTGGTGAGGGTGAAATCCCCGTGGAAGACGGCCTCAGCCGAAATGTACTTGATGAGTTGCTCGCGTGCGTCGGTCACGACGCCAAGTTTAGCGATTGACGCTTCACCAACCGCGGGAGGCTCGCCACACAGCAACTGCCGACCATCATTCCCGCGAGGGGAACGACAGCCGGCAGCAGCAACAGGCGCTTCGCGCTCTGTCGAATCAGAACGCAGTCAGCCTCAGAATGTGGCGACGAGCCGTCCGATGACCTGCCCATGAGCGAGGCGCTCGATTCCGTCGGCGATCTCGTCGAAGCCGATCTCAGTGATCGTCGGGTTGAGGTCTCCGGTCGCGAGGTGGTCGTACACTCCCTGAACGTCAGCCTTCGTCCCCCCGACCGAACCAACCAGCGTGACGTTGTTGGTGATGAGCACCCGGGTGTTGATGGTCGCCTCGAGGCGACCCATCCCGACCTGCACCACACGGCCGCCCGCACGCACGGTTTCGATGGCATCCGCCGTCGTCACTCCGAACCCGGCGAAGTCGACGATGACATCGAGCCCGACATCGGCGAAGTCACGAATGCTCCTGCGAACATCAGTTACCCCCGCTGCGCGGGCGTTCTGCCAGACGTCTTCGTTGACCTCGGCGACATACACCTCGGCGCCGGTGAGAACGGCAACGCGCGCACCAATCTGACCGAGGCCACCGAAGCCGATGATCCCGAGCTTCGTGCCCTTCGTCACCTGGCCGTTCGTGATGACGGCGTGGTGGGACGTCATCCCCGCGTCAGTTCCCGCCGCACCGTATGCGAACGACACCGAATCAGGAATACGAACCAGGGCTTCCTCTCCGATGACGGTCTTGGCAGCGAAGCCACCGTCGAAGGCATAACCCGGCGCGCCGAGCTCGGTGGTCGGGCAGATGCCGACCCGGTCGCCAACGGACCAGTCCGTGACACCATCGCCGACGGCACTGACAACTCCCGCCACCTCGTGCCCGATAGTGATCGGCGTCTTAGCCAGCAGTGCAAGCCACCCTTCGTCCTCCATCAGTCCGACATCGGAGTGACAAAGCCCCGCCGCCTTCACATCGACGACGACCTGGCCTGGCCCGGCTGTCGGCTCGGATACCTCCGCGAGAACGAGGGGTTCGTGTGTGTTGGTGAACTGCCATGCGCGCATGTGATGTTGCTCCTTATTTCTGTGTGACAAAACGAAAAACGCGCCTCCCCCAGTGATCAACCGCATCTGGCGCTGCGGGATCGGCCTGGGAGGGCGCGGATTTCGGCAATGCTGCCGTTATGGCAACGGTGCCCAGGTGCGGGTTGGCACCTGGCGGTAGCCGTCACGCTTCACAACAACGAGACTGCCGATAGCTGCGGCAACGCTCAGGACAGCAATTCCTGCGAAGAATACGAACATGAATCCTGTCCTTTCTGTGGTGGAACGGCAACGGCCGTTGGATACAGTCCAATACTGCCCTCGTCAACTATTCAGAACAAGCGAATATTGCTTACCTGAATCGGTAGCATTGCTACATGGACGTTCGTCGCCTTGAGCTTCTCCGCGAACTCGCCGATCGGGGCAGCATCGCCGCCGTCGCGACCGCTACCCACCGCACGCCTTCCGCGGTTTCGCAGCAACTGAAGGTGCTCGAACGCGAAGCCGGAGTGCCACTGACCGAACGCCACGGTCGTGGCATTTCATTGACGGATGCCGGACGCGCGCTCGCACACAGCGCCACCGATGTCGCTATCGCCCTCGAACGCGCGCACGCCGTGTGGGATGAATACCGCAATGACGCAACCGGTACCGTGTCTGTCGCCACCTTCCCGACAGCCGGGCAAATGCTCCTCCCCGGCGTGATCTCCGCCCTGGCCGGAACACATGGACCGACGGTCACCCTCACCGACCGGGACCCGGACAGCGGCAACTTCCCGGCATTGACCGTTGACTTCGACATCGTGCTCGCCCATTCGATGCCTGGCTCCCGGGCCTGGAGCGGGAAGGGGCTTCGGAACCTCTACCTCCTGACCGAACCACTCGACGTCGCACTGCCCGTCGGCCACCGACTGGCCGGCGTCAACATGCTGACCCCTGACCAGCTCGTTGACGAGCCGTGGATCGGGGTTCCGCAGGGCTACCCCTTCGACGGGCTCATGCACCAAATCGAAGCCGCGACCGGTCAGCACCTGAACGTGGTGCAACGGGTCACCGACAACCGCGTCTCCGAAGCGCTCGTTGCAGCTGGCATCGGGATCGGCATCGTCCCCCGCTTCACGGCATCCGGACCAGAACGCGGAATCGTGACCCGCCCACTGACCGGAGTCGAGGCATCCCGCCACATCGTGGCACTCATGAGACCGGAAAAGGCCGAACGGTTCGCCGTGCGAACGGTTGCTGAGGCGCTCCACGCGGAAGCCGTGCGACTGGAGAATGCCCACAATCCCGTCGAGGATCCTGCCGCATACACGACACCGCGCTGGACCTGAGCCGGACCGGCAGAGACTCACGTCCGCCGGCCCGACCTTCGATCAGTCGTGCTCGGGGAAGCCGAGGTTGATGCCGCCGTGGCTCGGGTCGAGCCAGCGACTTGTGATCGCTTTCTCCTGCGTGAAGAAGTGCACGCCCTGTGGCCCGTACGCCTTGGAGTCCCCGAACAGCGACTCTTTCCAGCCACCAAACGAGTGATAGGCAACGGGCACAGGGATCGGTACGTTGATGCCGACCATGCCAACGGTGACCTCACGCTGGAACCGACGAGCGGCACCGCCATCGTTGGTGAAAATGGCTGTCCCGTTGCCGTACCTGCTCGAGTTGATGATCTCGAGCCCCTCGGCGTAGCTCGAGACCCGAACCACGCTGAGGACCGGTCCGAAAATCTCGTCGGTGTAGACGGTGGAACTGAGCGGCACGTTGTCGAGCAGCGTCGGACCCAGCCAGAAACCATCGGCGTCACCGTCGGCCTCAACATCGCGACCGTCGACAACGACAGTTGCGCCGTCTGTGCTCGCGACGTCGAGGTACGACGCGACCTTGTCGCGGTGTGCCTTCGTGATGAGCGGCCCCATGTCACATCCCCGTCGGCCGTCTCCGGTCGTGAGCGTCGACATCCGTTCGGCGATCCTCGCGACGAGGTCATCCGCGATCGTGTCGACGGCGAGCAGCACACTGATCGCCATGCAGCGCTCCCCCGCCGAACCGAAGCCCGCGTTGACGGCGGCATCGGCGGCGAGGTCGAGGTCGGCGTCCGGCAGCACGAGCATGTGGTTCTTGGCGCCACCGAGCGCCTGCACCCGCTTGCCGTTTCGCGCCGCCGTCTCGTAGATGTACTTCGCGATGGGCGTCGAGCCGACAAACGAAATGGAGCGGATGACCGGATGGTCCAACAGCGCGTCGACAGCCTCCTTGTCACCGTGCACGACATTGAAGACGCCGTCCGGCAGCCCTGCCTCTGTGAACAGTTGCGCAAGCCAGTTCGCCGCGGACGGGTCCCGCTCGCTCGGCTTGAGCACAACGGTGTTTCCTGCGGCGATCGCGATCGGGAAGAACCACAACGGAACCATGGCCGGGAAATTGAACGGGCTGATGATGCCAACGACGCCAAGGGGCTGCTTGACGGAATAGACGTCGACGCCGGTGGAGACGTTCTCGGAGTACTCACCCTTCAAGAGGTGCGGCATCCCCGTTGCAAAGTCCACAACCTCGAGCCCGCGCGCGATCTCGCCCGCGGCGTCGGAGAGCACCTTGCCGTGCTCGGAGGTCAGGATCTGGGCGAGCTCATCCTTGCGCGAATTGAGCAACTCGCGGAAGGTGAACATCTCCGACTGGCGCTTGGCGAGCGACGCGTCGCGCCAGGCCGGGAATGCGGCCGCCGCCGCCGAGACCGCGGCATCGACATCCGCAACGCTGCCGAGCCGAACCTCCTTCTCGCTCGTGCCCTTTGCCGGGTCGAACACCGGTGCCGTTCGGGTCGAATCGCCCTCGACGAGCGCCCCTCCGATGTAGTGGTTGATGTAGCTGGTCATGACTGTCCTTTCGAAATGCCCGTGAGCACTGCGTCGTATGCGTCCATCGCCTCGGCGACCTCGTCAACCGTCACCGTGCACGGTGGAACGACGTGAATACGGTTGTCCTGCACAAACGGAAGCAACCCCCGCCCGACGAGCGCGGTCTTGATATTCCCCATCACCTGGGCGCAAAGCGGCTCGCGCGTCGTGGCATCCGCGACGAGTTCCATCGCCCAGAAGACGCCCTCACCCCGCACTTCACCGATGACGTCGTGTTTCTCGGCGAGTTCGGCGAGCGCGGGACCGATGGCCTCCCGACCGACACGTTCGGCGTTTTCAACAATGCCCTCGTCGGCCATCGCGTCAAGCGCACCGATGATCGATGCCATGGCGAGCGGATGCCCCGAGTACGTCAGTCCGCCGGGGAACACCGTCGAATCGAAATCGGATGCGATTTCATCGCTGATGATCACACCCCCGGTCGGCACATAGCCCGAGTTCACTCCCTTGGCGAAGGTGATGAGGTCGGGAACGACGTCATAGCCGTCAAAGGCGAACCAGCGCCCCGCTCGTCCGAAACCGGCCATCACCTCGTCGAGGATGAGCACGATGCCGTACCGGTCACACAGCGCACGCACTCCGGACAGGTAGCCGGGCGGCGGTACCAGAATGCCCGCCGTTCCCGGGATCGTCTCGAGCATGATCGCAGCGATGGTCTGGCTGCCCTCGGCCTGGATGACGCGCTCGAGGTGGTGGAGCGCGCGGGCCGACTCCTCCTCCGGGCTCGCCGCCCAGAACTCGGAGCGGTAGAGGTACGGACCGAAGAAGTGCACGTGCCCGCGCGCGAACTCGTTGGGCATCCGGCGCCAGTCCCCCGTTGCGACAATGGCAGCGCCCGTATTGCCGTGATACGACCGGTAGGTGGAGAGCACCTTGTCCCGACCGGTGTGCAGGCGGGCCATCCGGATAGCGTTCTCGTTGGCATCCGCACCGCCGTTGGTGAAGAAGACCTTGTGGAAGCCCTGTGGGGCGAGGTTCGTGATGCGCCGAGCTGCTTCGCCGCGCGTGAGGTTTGCCGTTGACGGCGCGATGGTGGTGAGCTGGTCGGCCTGCTCCTTGATGGCCGCGATGACGGCTGGATGCTGGTGGCCGATATTGACGTTGACCAGCTGACTCGAGAAATCGAGGTACTTGTTGCCGTCGAAGTCCCATACTCGTGTGCCAAGGCCGCCGGCGATGACCAGGGGCTTCAGCGCGCCCTGGGCCGACCACGAGTGGAAGACGTGAGCTTTGTCGAGGTCGACGGTGTTCTGATTGCTTTCTGATGTGAGCGTGAGTGCCACGACATCTCCTTTGTGTAGTGCTGGTGGTGCCCGGGCGGGAGCACGCTCCCGCCCGGGCCGGTGACGCTAGTTGCCGCCCTCCTCGAGGGTGACCTCGATCGGGGTGAAGTTCTCGCCCGTGGTGTCGAGACCTTCCTCAGCGAGTTCGTCGAGCGCCTGCTGGATGTAATCGTTGGTCCAGACACCAGCGGGCGGCTCTTCGGTGATGAGCGCTGCGCCAGACTCGTTGACAGCGGAGAGCGCACCCTGAACGGTCTTGTCGAACGCTGCTTCGTCGATAAAACCGATGCCGTTCTCGGCCGGCCAGATCAGCTTGTTTGTCTCGTTGACCATCCAGAGCTCGTGGCTCGGACCCCAGCCCGAGCCTTCGTCGATTGTGATCTGGGCGGCTTCTTCGGGATTATCCGCCGCATAGATCCAGCCCTTGATGACCGCCTTGAGGAACGAAACGGTTGTGTCCTGGTACTCCTCGTCACTCTCGAGCTTCTCGGTGTCGGCCCAGATGGCATCCTGCAGCATCGCTCCAACGGTGTCCTGGTAGCTGATGACGTTGAAGTCCTCTGCGGTGTACAGCTCACCCGTGTCCGGGTTCGGTGTTTCGAGCAGCTGTGCGTATTCGTTGTATGTCATCGCCTGCGCCGCGTCGATGTCACCCTGCAGGAAGGAGTTCATGTTGAAGTCCTGGGTAATGATTTCGACGGTCGATGAGTCGAGCCCCTCAGCGGCCATTGCCGCGAAGATCTCCCACTCGTTGCCGAATCCCCACGAGCCGATCTTTTTGCCCTCGAAGTCGGCGACGCTCTCGATCCCGGAGTCAGCCCACGACACCTGGAGGGTTCCTGAACGCTGGAAGATCTGGGCGATGTTGGTGACGTTGGCGCCGGCCTCGATCGATCCGAGCACCTTGGGCACCCAGGCGATTGCGTAATCGACATCACCGTTGGCGAGCGCATCCTGCGGGACGATGTCACCACCGGAGGGAATGATTTCGACATCGAGTCCCTCCTCCTCGAAGTAGCCCTGGTCGAGAGCGGCGAAGTATCCGGCGAACTGACCCTGTGGCAGCCACTGCAACTGCAGCTTGACCTCGGTAAGTTCGTCACCGCTACCGCCGTCCCCTGACCCACTGTCTGCCGGTGCGCTGCAGGCGGAGAGTACGAGTGCCGCTGAGACAGCGAGCGCGCCAACCGTCGTGAAGCGACGTGTGCTGTGTTTCATGGTCTGTCCTTTCATGCGTGGTGCTTGAAGGTGGTGCAGAGCCGTCAGCCCGGCGGGCTGAGGACGCTCATAACCGCATCCGCCCGCGACTGGCGAGTCGTTCGAGGGCGAGCGTTGCGAGGAAGAAGACGAGTCCGAGCACGATCGACGCGACAACGTATGCCCACGCTCTCGGGTAGGCACTCGACGCCGCCGAGGTCGAGATCAGGCCGCCAAGTCCGCCGCGCGGGCCACCGAAGTACTCCGCGACGAGGGCCGAGATGACGGCGAGTGACGAGGCGATACGGATGCCGGTGAAGACAAACGGAACGGCCGTCGGCAGCGTCACTGTGCGCACGATCTGGCCGGAACTCGCCGCGTACACCGTCATCAGGTCACGGTGTACCGGCAGGGTCTGGCGGAAACCGCGAAGGGTGTTGAGAAAGACGGGAACAAAGGACGCCAGGCCGGCGATCGCCTGACGACCGAACTGACTGTCGGCCCCGAACATCGAGTTCAGCACCGGTGCGAGTGCAACGATCGGAATGACCGCGAGGGACGCCACGACGGGTGCGCTCATCCCGTCGATCGGACGCCACGCCGCGGCGAGGGCCGCGAGCAGAATGCCGAGGATCGATCCGACGACGAGGCCGAGCAGTGCGTTGAGCCCGGTGATGGCGGTCGCGGACACAATCGAGGGGAAGAACTCGACGAACTCAGCCGCGATCGCAGCCGGGCTCGGCAGGAGGTAGTCACTGACCCCGACAACGCTCACGAGGAATTGCCACACTCCGAGCACAAGCACGCCGACGGCGAGCGGCGCGACAATTCGAAGCGTCGTCTCGGTGTTCGCCGACGACCGCGAGCGTTCAGACACCGTCAGCACCATCAGCGGTTCTCCACTCCACGGGCACCCGTCGGAACCGGTGATCCGGCGTGGAGCGCCTCACGAACGGCGGTGACACCGTCGAAGAACGCCCGTTCTTCGCGAAGCGCCTCGGCGTGTGCCGGATCCCGGTTGAGGATCATGGGCACGATCTCCTGAATCCGACCCGGCCGAGGCGACATGACGACGACCCGGTCGGAGAGGTAGACGGCCTCGGGGATCGAGTGGGTGACAAACACGACGGCAGCACCCGTCTCGGCACAGATCCGAAGGAGTTCGGTCTGCATGCGCTCACGGGTCATCTCGTCGAGCGCACCAAACGGCTCATCCATGAGCAGGAGGTCCGGTTTCTCGGCGAGGGAACGGGCGATCGCGACGCGCTGCTGCATGCCTCCGGAGAGCTGGTCGGGGTAGCGGTCAGCGAAGTCGCTCAAACCGACCATCTCGAGCAGTTCGCTCACGCGCGCCGTGCGCTCGACCGCTGGAGCTCCATGGAGTTCGAGCGGGAGTCCGACGTTCGCTGCGACCGTTCGCCAGGGCAAGAGGCCCGCCTGCTGGAACGCGATGCCGTAGTCCTGGTCGAGCCGCGCCTGTTTCGCGGTCTTTCCGAACACCGTCACGTTCCCGGCCGTCGGCTGGTCGAGGTCGGCGATGAGGCGGAGGAGCGTCGACTTGCCGCACCCCGATGGCCCGATGAGCGAGACGAACTCACCCGCTGACACGGTCAGATCGATGGTGGTGAGCGCTTGTACCCGGCCCGATCGAGTGTCGAAGGTTTTGTCCACGGCGGTGACGGTGACGGCCGCGGTGCGCGGACTCGAGGTTTGCTGGGTCATGCGGTGATCTCCACACGTCGGTAGTTACGAAGGATGGCGCCGAGGATGGCGACCGAACCGGCCGCGGTGAGGCCGAGCACGATGGACCCGAAGATCGGGCCCCATGCTTTCGCCGGGTCGCCACTGGCCTGGCCGGCGTATTGAATGAGGATGCGCCCGATTCCGCCCTGCATTCCGGTTGAGACTTCAGCGACGACGGCACCGACGACGGCGTTGGCGGCACCGAGACGGAGCGCAGGCAGAAGATAGGGAACGGATGCCGGAATCCTCAGCTTCAGGAGGGTCTTCCACCAGCCAACCCCGTAGCTGTGCATGAGCTCGGTGTGGATGACATCCGGCGACTGCAGGCCCTTGAGAGCACCGACAGCGATCGGGAAGAAGGCGAGGTACGAGGCGATCACAGCGACGCTCATCCAGTCCTGCCATTCAAACGCGCCGATCTCGATTCGGGATCCCCAACTCCGAACGATGGGAGCGAAAGCGATGAGCGGCACCGTCTGGCTGAGGGTGATCCAGGGCAACAGGCCCCACTCGGCAAGCCGCCAGCGCTGCATCACGAGCGCGAGCGCGAACCCGACGACAATGCCGACGAGCCAGCCGACCGCGGCGATGCCGAGGGTGACGAGGGCGGCGAGCGCCACCTCGAGCCAGAGCGGATTGGCCGTATCCGAGCGGGTCACCGGTTCGAACAGGCGCGCGACCATATCCCAGGTGTGCGGCATGGCGAGATCGGTTGTGCGCGGGAGGACCCGGCTTTCACCGATCACGACGCCGTCAGCCGGCCCCAGGAATTTGTAGAGCTCCCACACCACAGCGATCGCGAGGACACCGAGCAGACCGTAACCCCAGCGCACCAACTCACGGGCGGGCGCCCCGCGGCGCCGCCGGATTGCAGGGGCGAGGTTCTCGGCGGTCATGCCGTCGCCACGATCTTTTCCTGAAGAGCGGGGATGACCGTCTCTCCGTAGACACGGAGGGTTTCCTCCTTATTGTCGTGCTGGAGGTAGCCTGCGAACTGGTCAACACCAATGCTCTTGAGTTCCTCGAGCTTCTCGATGTGGTCGTTCGCCGTGCCGAGCACACAGAACCGGTCGACGATCTCGTCGGGCACGAAACTAGCGTGACTGTTGCCCGCTTTCCCGTGCTCGTTGTAGTCGTACGACTCCCTGCCCTGAATGTAATCGGTCAGTGCCCGTGGAATCGCGCCGCTCGTGCCGTACTTCGCGACGATGCCCGCGACATGGTTGCCGACCATGCCGCCGAACCAGCGGCACTGGTCTCGCATGTGCTCCCGATCGTCCCCGATGTACATGGGTGCAGCGACACAGAACTTAATCGACATCGGGTCACGGCCAACCTTCTCGGCAGCATCCCGAACCGTCTGGATCATCCATTTCGCGATGTCGATGTCGGCGAGCTGGAGAATGAAGCCGTCGCCGACCTCGCCGGTGAGTTTGAGGGCGAGCGGACCGTACGCCGCAACCCAGATGTCGAGCGTGGAGCCGACGCTCCACGGGAACTGCACGGTCGCTCCGTTATATTCAACCGGCCGTGAGTTCGCGAGCTCCCGGATGACGTGAATCGATTCCCGCAGGGTCTTGAGAGTGGTCGGCGCCCCATTTGTCGTGCGGACGGCCGAGTCACCACGACCGATTCCGCAGATCGTCCGGTTGCCGTACATCTCGTTGAGCGTCGCGTATGTCGACGCGGTCACCGTCCAGTCCCTCGTTGCCGGATTGGTGACCATCGGACCGACGGTGATGCGCTTGGTCTCGTTGAGGATCTGGCTGTAGATGACGTACGGTTCCTGCCACAGCAGGTGCGAGTCGAAGGTCCAGACGTGGCTGAAGCCGTACTGTTCGGCGAGCTTGGCGAGGTAGACGGTTCTCGAGGCGGGCGGGTTGGTCTGGATTACTGCTCCAAAGTCCATGGGGCCCTCAGATCAGGTACTGACTGAGGCCGCGGGGAACGTACGCGCCGTCGCCCTTGGTTCCCAGGTACTGGTTGTCGTCAACGATGACCTTGCCGCGGGAGAGCACTGTGTCGACGTGCCCGTCGATCTCGTAGCCTTCCCAGGCCGAGTAGTCCATATTCATGTGGTGGGTCTTGCCGACGCCGATTGAGGTGTGGCCATTCGGGTCGTAAATGACAACGTCGCCGTCAGCGCCCGGCTGCAGCACCCCCTTCTTGCCGTACATGCCGAACATGCGGGCCGGAGTTGTCGAGGTGACCTCGACCCAGCGTTCGAGCGAGATCTTCTTGTCGACGACTCCCTGATAGAGCAGGTCCATCCGGTGTTCGACGCTGCCGATGCCATTGGGGATCTTTGAGAAGTCGCCGAGACCCATGTCTTTCTGGCCCTTCATGCAGAACGGGCAGTGATCGGTGGAGACCATCTGGATGTCGTTCGTGCGCAGGCTCTGCCACATATGGTGCTGGTGACCCTCGTGCTTTGAACGCAGGGGTGTTGAGCACACCCACTTGGCGCCCTCGAAGTCGCCCCACTCGTCACTCGTCGCGCCGAGCTGGTCTTCCAGCGAGAGGTAGAGGTATTGCGGGCAGGTCTCGCCGAACACGTTCTGGCCGTTGTCGCGGGCCATCGCGATCTGTTCGACGGCCTGCTTCGCACTGACGTGAACGACATAGAGCGGCGCGCCCGTGAGGTTCGCGAGCATGATCGCGCGGTGCGTCGCCTCCTCCTCGGCCTGCCACGGCCGAGTGATGCCGTGGTAATACGGCGACGTGTTGCCAGCGGCGAGCGACTGCTGAACGAGCAGGTCAATCACGCTCCCGTTCTCCGCGTGCATCATGATCATCGAGCCGTTGTCGGCCGCGCGCTGCATGGCCTTGACGATCTGGCCGTCATCAGACAGGAAGACGCCTTTGTACGCCATGAACAGCTTGAAGCTCGAGACACCTTCTCTCACGAGTTCGTCCATCGCCGTGAGTGACGAGTCCTGCACGTCACTGAGGATCTGGTGGAACCCATAGTCGATGGCGCAGTTGCCGCGGGCCTTGTCGTGCCAGAGCGCGAACTGATCGAGTACGTTCTCGCCGGCGTACTGCACGACGAAATCGACGATGCTCGTTGTGCCACCGTGCGCGGCGGCCCGTGTGCCGGTCTCGAAAGTGTCGCTCGCCTCGGTGCCACCGAAGGGCATTTGCATGTGGGTGTGCGCGTCGATCCCACCGGGAATCACGTACTTCCCGGCCGCGTCGATCACCGTGTCGACGTTTCGCTCGACGTCGAAGCCGAGGAGGGTCGAACCCGGGGCGAGTACGGCGGCGATGGTCTCGCCATCGAGAAGTACGTCTGCCGGTGCCGATCCGGTCGAGTTGACGACGGTCCCGTTTTTGATGAGGGTCTTCATGATGCCTCCTCGGTGTCTACGGCTTCGGGATCGACGTGTAGGACTCCGGACGGCGGTCTCGGTAGAACTGCCAGTCGTCACGGACTTTTTTGATCATGTCGAGGTCAAGGTCACGGATGACAATGTCTTCGTGCTCGGCACTGCCACGATCGCCGACGAAGTTGCCCTGCGGGTCTGCGAACTGGCTGGTGCCGTAGAACGTCACGGCGAGGTCACCGTACTCGTTGTCTTCGGTGCCGACCCGGTTGGGTGCTGCCACGAAGTACCCGTTCGCCGCCGCCGCTGTTGCCTGCTCGAGGTCCCACAACCGGTTCGAGAGTCCCGGCTTCGTGGCGTTGGGGTTGAAGACGATCTGTGCTCCGTTGAGGCCAAGCTCACGCCAGCCTTCGGGGAAATGCCTGTCGTAACAGATGTAAACGCCGACCGGACCGACGGCAGTGTCGAAGACGGGATACCCGAGGTTGCCTGGCCGGAAGTAGAACTTCTCGTAGAACTTCTCGAGGTGCGGAATGTGGTGCTTCCGGTACTTGCCGAGGATGGTTCCGTCTGAATCGACAACGACGGCGGTGTTGTAATACACGCCGGGCATGTCTTCCTCGTAGATCGGCAGGATCATCACGATTCCGAGTTCACCTGCAAGCTTCGCGAAGCGCTGGACGGTCGGGCCGTCGGCCGGTTCGGCGAACTCGTAGTACTTCTTGTCTTCGGTGATCCCGAAGTACGGTCCGTAGAACAGCTCCTGGAAACAGATGATCTGCGCGCCTTGTTCAGCGGCATCCCGAGCGAACTGTTCGTGTTTCGCGATCATTGATTCCTTGTCGCCGGTCCAGGTCGTCTGGGTGATTGCCGCGCGAACTACAGTCATCTCTAGCCTCCGTGTCGTCATTGAGCGGTAGGTGGTACGCCGTTGTTGTGCCTGTCAGATCGAGGTTGAGGTTCCCGGGCTGACAGACGGTTTCGCTGTTCCGCTCATTTGTTATTATTCGAGTTGAACATTTCTCCATTGTTTCCCTTCGTGACGCTGACGTAAATACCCAATGTGGGATGAGGATCGCTTCGGATGCTTGAGTCATACGCTGACGTCATCGACGACCGCTCACCACGGGGCATTGCCGCCGCTCTCGCCCGGCTCATCAATTCCGGCCAGCTCGCCCCGGGCGACCGGCTCCCGACGGTGCGGGAACTCGGCGCAGAACTGGCGGTGAGTCCAGCGACGGTGAGCGCGGCCTGGCAGGCACTCTCGACGGTCGGTCTCATCGTGTCGCGCGGCAGGAGCGGCAGCTTTGTGCGGCAGGCGGCGATGCCGTGGCTTTCGCCCCGGATGCAACGAATGGCCGGGTACGTCGAGCAAACCCGCATCGATCTCTCGCGCGGCACCCCTGACGACTCACTTCTCCCGTCACTCGGCCCTGCACTCTCCCGCCTGTCCGAACACGCGACCACCTTCAGCTATACCGACCAGCCGGTCATCCCGGCACTTCAGGCGGAGCTCCACCGGACCTGGCCATACCCCGCAGACGAGATCACCGTTGTCGACGGCGCACTCGACGGTGTCTCGCGCTCGCTCGAACAGGTCGTTCGGTTCGGTGACCGTGTCGTCATCGAAGACCCGACCTTCCCGCCGTTCTTCGATCTGCTCGAAACTCTGGGTGCCGTTCCGGTCCCCGTCCCCGTCGATGAATTCGGGATGCTGCCAGCAGCGCTGGCGAAAGCCCTCACGTCCTCCCCGCGTGCCGTAGTACTCCAGCCGCGCGCACACAATCCGACGGGTGCGTCGATGACGGATGAGCGCGCGAGGGAACTTGCCGCCGTGATCACGGCATCCCGTCACGGAAGTGACGCCGTCGTGATCGAGGACGATCACTCGGCAGGGATCAGCACCGAACCGGACGTCAGCCTCGGCGCGTATCTGCCTGGCCAGGTGCTGCACGTTCGCAGCTACTCGAAAACGCACGGGCCCGACCTGCGCATCGCAGCCCTCGGCGGACCGAGCGAGCTCGTGAACCGGATCGTCTCGCGGCGCATGCTCACGACGGGGTGGACGAGCCGAATGGTGCAGACCATCCTCGTCGAGCTGCTGACCGAGAACGCGTCGGTCAACGCGGTGAACGAGGCACGAATGGTGTACTTCTCCCGGCAAAAGGAACTCGCGACCGCGCTCATCCGCTTCGGCTACGACGCGAGGCTCGCTGACGGACTCAACACCTGGATCGCGGTCGAGGACGAACGGAGCGCGCTCGTGCAACTCTCGGCCGCCGGCATCCGCGTTGCGGGCGGAACACCGTACCTGACCTCGCCAGACAGCGGATCGTTTGTCCGGGTCACCGCTGGCGTTTTGAGCGACGAGTTCGACTTTGTCGCTGAATCCCTCGCGAATGTGGCCGCCAGCGGGTAAGACAGACGCAGGAAAGCCTCACGGAAAGGGTTCGAGGATGATTGACGCACCAGCCGGATCGGTGATGCGGTCCTGGCGCGGCTGGATCCGGCCGGAGGACCGCGAGAGCTACACCGCGTACCTGGAGGACACCGGCTTGAGCGAATACCGCTCGACGCCGGGCAACCTGGGCGCACTCGCCGTTTTTCGGGACCTTCCCGACGGGCGATGCGAGGTCCGCACCCTGTCGTGGTGGGAGAGCCGCGAGCGCATTACAGCGTTCGCCGGCGACGA
Source organism: Mycetocola sp. (assembly GCA_045629445.1). Classification (GTDB taxonomy): domain Bacteria; phylum Actinomycetota; class Actinomycetes; order Actinomycetales; family Microbacteriaceae; genus Mycetocola_A. Next base: position 19,799 of record JAZQRG010000174.1, read on the forward strand.
CATCGACGTTGCCGTCTTCTATCCCGAAGACGACCGGTTCCTTCTCGACCGCGAGAGGTTTGTCGAGCACTTCGACGTCGCCTGAACGCGGGCGCGACGCCCGCCGCTGGTGCGCGGTAAGTTGTGGCCATGAACTCTCTCCGACGCGGGATGTCGCTGATGGCGGTTGTCGCGTTCACGGCCACGTTGTCGGCGTGCTCGCTGGACACGGTGATCTGGGGAACCGACGGCGCTCGAGTGATCGACATGACCGAACAGGTCATTGAGGCCGCAGCGTCAGGAGAACAGAACACTCTGGCCTGCGCCGGCACGACGCCGGACTTCGGTCAAGCGCGGGACTGGGAGGCTCTCTCGGCCGGCGAACCGGAACGCTTCCACGCGGAGTATTGGGACAAGCAGGTGCCGCTCGATCCCGAGTGGAATATCAACCTCGAGTGGGGCGGGCCTCCGCCGGTCTCGGGCCAGGTCGTCCCCGGTGACGTGTTCTTTCGCGAGGACGCCGACGGACTCTGCGTTGTCGACATCTCCTGGTCAACAGTCGTGGGCTAGAGCGAGCAAATCCTTTCCTGTGGTTCATCTTCCGGGTCTTCTGGGAGATGCGGCGGAATTTCAGCCCGGCGGCGTATCATGAACGCCACTTCGATCGGACAAAGGACGTTGATCGTGACACGTAAATCGCTTCGGTGGCTTCCCGCTCTCGCCGTGCCTGCATTGGTTGCTGCAGGAATCGTCGCTGTCCCGCTTTCGGCGGGCGCAGCGGTCGACCTGCCAGACAAGTCAGCGGAAGAAGTGCTGCTCCTGATCTCCGACAGCACCGAGGACTCCTTCTCGGGCACTGTCGAGAAGTCGGCTGAGCTCGGGTTGCCCGACCTTGACGCCGTGTCAGGGATGGCACCATCGATGGGCGACGGCATGTCCGCTGAACAATCGGGCGAGCTCGTATCGAGCGCGATTGAACTTCTCAGCGGCACCCACGAAGCCAATGTGTACGTCTCGGGCGAATCGAACGTGCGCGTTCAGGTGAAAGACCAGCTCGCCGAACGAACCGCCGTGACCAACGGCACCGATGCCTGGTA
>JAZQRG010000175.1:0-16258 GCA_045629445.1 Mycetocola sp.
CGGTTTCGAAGTTCCCGAGATCAAGATCGCGCTGCTCGGCGAGAACGAGTTCTACGGTCGCACCATTGGCTACGACTCCCGACAGGTCAAGAAACTTGCGTCGAGGCGCAAGAACGTCGTTGACCCCTTGCAGCTCAAGGCCGGCGACTATGTCGTTCACCAGACCCACGGCATCGGCAAGTTCGTCGAACTCACGCAGCGTGAAGTATCGAGCGGCGGCCGCAACGCGACCAAGACCCGGCGCGAGTACCTGACACTCGAGTACGCGCCGTCCAAGCGGGGCTACCCGGGCGACAAACTGCTTGTGCCCACCGACCAGCTCGACCTGTTGAGCCGATACGTCGGTGGCGAGGCGCCCCAGCTCTCGAAGATGGGTGGAAGCGACTGGTCCCAGGCGAAGGGGCGCGCCCGCAAGGCCGTTCGCGACATCGCCGTCGACCTGGTGAAGCTGTATTCGGCGCGGATGGCATCGAAGGGATTCGCGTTCAGCCCAGACACCCCGTGGCAACGCGAACTCGAAGAGGCGTTCCCGTTCGCCGAGACGCCCGACCAGCTGACCACGATCGATGAGGTCAAGGCAGACATGGAACGACCGATCCCGATGGACCGGTTGCTGTCGGGCGACGTGGGCTTCGGTAAGACCGAGGTCGCGATCCGCGCGGCCTTCAAAGCGGTCCAGGACGGCAAACAGGTCGCGATGCTCGTTCCGACGACGCTGCTGGTCAAGCAGCACTTTGAGACCTTCTCCGAACGCTTCGCCGGGTTCCCGGTGCACCTGCGTGCGCTCAGCCGGTTCCAGACCGCCAAGGAGGCCAAGGAAACCCGTGATGGACTCGAGCGGGGAACGATCGACGTCGTCATCGGTACGCACCGCCTCCTGAGCGAGGGAATGAAGTTCAAAGACCTCGGCCTCGTGATTATCGACGAGGAGCAGCGATTCGGCGTCGAGCACAAAGACGCGCTCAAGAAGCTCAAGAAGAACGTCGACATCCTGGCGATGAGCGCAACGCCCATTCCCCGCACCCTTGAGATGGCGGTCACCGGGATCCGTGAGATGTCGACTCTCGCGACGCCGCCAGAGGAACGGCATCCGATTCTGAGCTTCGTCGGACCGTACAACGACAAACAGGTGAGCGCCGCGATCCGGAGAGAACTCCTGCGCGAAGGGCAGGTCTTCTTCGTGCACAACCGGGTGTCGAGCATCAACCGGATTGCGGCCCAGCTCGCCGAACTCGTGCCTGAGGCCCGGATCGCCGTTGCACACGGTCAGTTGTCGGAAGCAACCCTTGAGCGCGTCGTTGTCGACTTCTGGGAACGCAAATTCGACGTGCTCGTCTGTACGACCATCATCGAAACCGGCCTCGACATCCAGAACGCCAACACGATCATCATTGATCGTGCCGACAAATACGGACTCAGCCAGCTGCACCAGCTTCGGGGGCGGGTCGGCCGCGGCCGTGAGCGCGCATACGCCTATTTCCTGTACGACGAGAACAAGCCCTTGTCGGAGACCGCGCTCGACCGGCTGTCGACAATCGCGGCGAACAATGAACTGGGCAGCGGAATCCAGGTCGCGATGAAAGACCTCGAGATTCGTGGCGCGGGAAACCTACTCGGCGGCGAGCAGGCCGGTCACATCGCCGGAGTCGGGTTCGACCTGTATCTCCGGATGATCGGCGAGGCCGTGAACGAGTTCAGGGGTGATGTCGCCGAAGGGCAGACCGAACTCCGGCTCGAGCTGCCCGTCGACGCGCACATTCCGGAGGACTACGTCGACAGTGAGCGCCTGCGCCTCGAGGCGTACCAGAAGCTCTCCGCCGCGAGTGGTCCTGCGGCCGCCGACGACCAGATCGACCTTGTCCTCGACGAACTCACCGACCGGTATGGTGAGCCGCCCGCGCAGGTGCAGAACCTCATCGCCGTGTCTCGCCTGCGCCAGCGCGCGCAGCGGGCGGGTCTCAGTGAGCTTGTGGCGATGGGATCGAGCCTTCGCGCGGCGCCGGCAAACCTGCCGGATTCACTGCAGGCACGGCTCCGACGCATGTACCCCGGCGGCAAGTACCTTGCGCAGGCAAACGCGCTTCTCGTGCCGATGCCGGAGAAACACGGCGAGAAGCTCACCGACGCCGAACTCATCACCTGGGTCCAGCAGTTCCTCGACGCGTTGTTCCCGCTGCCGATCGTCGTGAAGGAGACCCAGGCGTCGGCCTGACCGGATCAAAACCTGCCGCAGCGCGCTGACACCGCGAGCCGTCGCACCCGCATGGATTAGGCTGGTTTTCCGGCAACCAACGGAGGTTCTCCATGGCATTTTCCGTCGCACACGCGAAGGTCCTGATCACCGGCGGCGCGTCGGGCATGGGCAGGCTGTACGCGGAGCGAGCGGTCCGTGAGGGCGCCGAATCGGTGACCCTGTGGGATATCGATGCGATCGCCCTCGACGAGACGGCGAGTGCGCTCTCCGGCTACGGAACTCTCGTTCACACCCGCGTCGTCGACGTCTCACGGCTCTCTGACGTGCGGGATGCCGCCGGTCACGAGTTCGATTCTGGTCGCGTGCCGGATGTACTGATCAACAACGCTGGCATCGTGCGTGGAAACGACTACTTCTGGAATACCGACTCCGAACGTGACACCGAAGCGACGATGCGCATCAACGCCATCGCGCCGATGCATGTCACGCGGGAGTTCCTTCCGGGGATGATTGCCGAGAGCTCGCGGGAGAAGCGCATCCTCAACGTCGCATCGGCAGCGGGGACGCTGTCGAATCCGAGAATGAGCGTGTACGCGGCGTCGAAGTGGGCACTGATCGGCTGGAGCGACTCGGTCCGCCTCGAGCACGAGCGCTCGGGGAATGGCCACGTCACGATCACCACTTTCTGCCCCTCCTACGTCTCGACGGGAATGTTCGAGGGCGCTCGAGGGCCGTTGCTGACCCCGGTGCTTCTCCCGGACGTCGCCGTTGACCGAGCGTGGCGCGCAATGCTGGCTGGCAAGCCGTTCCGACTGACGCCGTGGACGGTCTCGCTCGCCCGCGGGCTCAAGGGGATCCTGCCCACTGCAGCATGGGACCTGGTCGCCGATCGGGTCTTTGGCGTCTATTCGACGATGGACGACTTCACCGGTCAGCCCGGCGCCGCCAGGACGACCACGACGACCGCGAAGGAATCCAAACAGTGACAATCACCGACTCCGAGGCATCCGTCGCTCTCACCGGCATTCAGTCGACCGTCAGTGATCTGCGGCGTACATTCGCCAGGGGGACCACGAAGCCGCTGGCCTGGCGGTTGCGGCAACTGCGGGCGCTGCGTCGCATGGTCGTCGAGCGCGGCCCGGAGTTCGAAGACGCGCTCGCGACAGACCTGGCGAAAAACCCGACCGAGACGCAGATGGCGGAACTGGGTCTCGTAATCGGTGAGATCGACTACACGCTGCGCCACCTGCGATCCTGGCTCCGCGCCAAACGGGTTTCCGTCCCGGTCACGCTCGCGCCCGCCTTCGCCAAGGTCATCCGGGAGCCGCTCGGGGTTGTTCTCGTGATTGGGCCGTGGAACTACCCGGCGCAACTCATCCTCGTGCCCCTTCTCGGGGCACTCGCCGCAGGAAACACCGTTCTCGTGAAGCCGAGCGAGCTCGCCCCGGCAACGTCGGCGCTGCTGGCCAGGCTCATTCCCGAGTACCTCGACCCGTCAGCGGTTCGGGTCGTCGAGGGGGGAGTGGACGAGACCACCGAGCTGCTCGCTGAACGTTTCGACCACATCTTCTACACGGGCAACGGGCAGGTCGGCCGGATTGTCGCTCGCGCGGCAGCTGAACACCTCACCCCGGTCACGCTCGAGCTCGGCGGCAAGTCACCGGTGTTCGTCGATGACGATGCCGACCTCGCCGGAACAGCACGACGGATCGTCTACGGCAAGATGCTCAACGCCGGCCAAACCTGCGTAGCACCCGACTATCTGCTCGCAACGCCGACGACCGCTGCCGCCCTGGTTCCGCACCTCCGAACGGCGATCACCGAGTTCTACGGGGCTCGACCGCAGGAGAGCGCCGACTATGGCCGCATCGTCAACGACCGGCACTTCGACAGGCTCGCGGCACTGATCGCGGGTCGGCAGGTCACGCTCGGTGGCGATGTCGACGCCGGGACACGCTTTATCGCGCCGACCGTCGTCGACGGGGTTGGGGCGGAGGACCCGCTCATGACCGAGGAGGTCTTCGGCCCGATCCTTCCGATCGTGCACGTATCAGGGGTCGACGATGCGATCGACTTCATCACCGCGCGTGACAAGCCGCTCGCTCTTTACGTGTTCACCGGGCGTAAAGCCGTCGAGCGGCGATTCCTCCGGGAGACCTCGTCCGGCGCTGTCGGGGTGAACATTCCCGCCGCACACCTTCTCGTGCCACGGTTACCGTTCGGCGGAGTCGGCCCAAGCGGCAGCGGTCGGTATCACGGCACATACTCGATCGACACCTTCAGCCACGCCAAGGCGGTGCTGTCGAAGCCGACCAAACCCGACACCCTTGCGCTCATCTATCCGCCGTTCACCGACCTGCGCGACCTGATCGTCCGCACGGTGGTCGCGAGGACCGGGCGTTCCCGGCGGTGACGAACGACAGTGGGGCACAGGCGGCGGACACAGCCGATGCCAGCGATGCCGGATCGGTGGAGCAGATGGCCGCGCTCGCCGCGTCGATGAGCACAGTGCTCGATCGCTGCGTGTGGAGCCAGACGATGACGCACGAGTCGCTCATGACCTACCTCGTCGAGGAGAGCTACGAGCTCATCGACGCTGTCGAGGGCGGCGACCCCGATGCGCTCCTCGAGGAACTCGGCGACGTGCTGCTCCAGGTGGTTTTCCACTCCGAAATAGCACGACGCACGCCGGGTGAGGGGTTCAGCCTCGACGATGTCGCACGCGCGGCAAACGACAAAATGGTGCGCAGGCATCCGCACGTCTTCGGTGACGAGGTCGCGCTGACCGTTGACGACGTCTACCGGGTGTGGCGTGCAGCGAAGGCGAGGGAGAAGGCGTCGCGAACGAGCATCCTCGAGGGGATCCCGCAGGCGATGCCGGCGCTCGCGCTCGCAGACAAGGTTCTCGGGCGCGCAGCCCAGGCCGGTCTTGCACCGGAGAGAACGGATGCCGTCGAATCGCCGGTTTTCGACAGCGAAGCGGAACTCGGTCAACTGCTCCTGTCGATCACGCAACGGGCACACGAGCAGGGCTTCGACGCCGAGCGGGCACTGCGGTCGGCGCTTCGCGAGGTGCAGGCTGGCCTCCGTCAGGCGGAGGCGAGCGGCACTCCGGCCGAAGCCCCGAACACCCATCCCGAAGACTGAACCCGCCACCCGGCGGGGACGGCGCCGCGTGCATGCCAGAATTGAGGCATGGCTCCTGGCGTAACTCCTCCCCGTGGCATGCGAGATTTCCTCCCGGCAGAGAAGGCGCGACGAGAGCACGCACTCGGCGTCATCCGTCGGGTGTACTCCAACTTCGGCTTCGATGAGATCGAGACCCCCGTCGTCGAGGACTACGCGCGACTGCACTCAGGACTCGGTGGAGACAACGAGAAGCTCGCGTTCAACGTCCTCAAGCGCGGTCTTGGCACGGACGAACTGGCCAAGGCGGCAGAGACCGGCGACCTCGCAGCGCTGACCGACCTTGGGCTTCGGTTCGACCTCACGGTGCCGCTCGCACGGTTCTATGCCACCCACCGGGCTGAGCTGCCGCCGGTGTTCCGGTCGATTCAGATCGCCCCGGTTTGGCGGGCCGAGCGTCCGCAGAAGGGTCGCTACCGCCAGTTCGTCCAGTGCGACATCGACATCATCGGCGAATCCGGCCCGCTCGCCGAGATCGAACTGCTGACGGCGACCGCCGCGGCGCTCCGCGAACTCGGACTGACCGGATGCCGGGTGCGCATCAACGACCGGCGGCTGCTCACGGGCATGCTTGACGTGTTTGGCTTTGAGCCGGCCGAGCGCTCCCAGGTACTCATCACGATCGACAAGCTCGACAAGATCGGCGTTGGGGGAGTGCTCGAAGAGCTTCGAACCCGCGGAGCGACGTCGGCTGCCGTTGACGCGCTGGAACTTTTCCTGACTCGAGTTGCACCGGAAAACCCGGGACCGTTCGGTGAAGCGCAGATTCGTGCCCAGCTGCCAGACGGTATTGATGACACGGTCATCGCTGAACTCGCATCGATCGGCGTCGCCGCCGAACAAGCCGACGCAGCCGCCACCGGCCGGGCACAGGATGACGCGCCGTTTGTCGTCTTCGACCCCTTCCTCGTGCGCGGGATGGGTTACTACACGGGCCCGATCTTCGAGATCGAACACCCCGACCTCGGCTATTCGCTCGGCGGAGGTGGTCGCTACGACGGAATGATCGGGCGGTTCCTCGGGTCTGATGTGCCTGCCACGGGATTCTCCATTGGTTTCGAACGGATCGTCGATCTCGTCGAGTTGCCGGAGGCATCCGCTGATGACGCGCTCGTCCTTGTCTACGACAAGGCTGTGCCGCCGGTACGGCTCGTTTCGCTGAAGGCCGAGCTTGTTTCGGCCGGTCGGCGCGTTCGGCTCGAGCCGCGGGTCAAGAACCTGAAGGCGCTGCTCGATCGGGTGACGACCGCGGGATTCGGTTCTTTCGCGTTCGTGACCGAGGCGACAGCATCCGTTGCCGATCTCGAGGTCAAGCCTCTCGGTTGATTCAGCAGAAGCACCGCATAAAGGCCGCCGATTCGATGAGCTCGAATCCGCGGCCTTTATTGTCGAACGGCTAAGCCTCCTGTGCGGTCGCTGTCATCATGCGGCGAATGATGATCGCTGCAGCGCCGAGGACCAGGACGATCAGCACGACCCAGAGCCAGGGCGAGGTGGCGAGCTGGCCAAGGCTGAAGGCCGCGGCTCCGCTGTGAAGCTCAACGCTGCCGTCGTCGATCTGCGTGTTTCCCGAGGCGAGGGACGAAGCGCCGTCGGCGAGTGTTCCCGTTCCGTCGTTGAGCGTGCTTGCGCCGTCCGCGAGCTTCGCGGTGCCATCGGCGAGGCTCGTTGAGCCAGCCGAGAGTGCCGCGAGACCGGTGTTGAGCGTTGCTGACCCCGTGGCGAGTGCATCGGTGCCCGTCGAGAGTGTTGCTGCGCCGACCGCGAGCTTGTCGTTGCCGACGAGCAGCGATGATGCACCGGTCTGAAGCGCGGCAAGCCCCGCGTTGAGGGTCGTTGCCCCGGTGAAGAGCTTGTTTACCCCTGTGGAGAGCGACGATGCGCCGTTCGACAGGGTCACGCTGCCGTCGCGGAGCTTGACCATTCCGGGGAGGACCTCGTTGTTGATGCCGGCGTTGAGGACGTCAGCGCCCGCGGTGAGTGCCGGGAGGTTGGTCTCGTAGAGCAGACCGCCGGACTCGAGTCCCGGCATCGGCTTGGTCGTTCCGAGGCCGGCCGCGATCTGGCCGGCGCCCGTTGCGAGTGCATTCGCTCCGTAGAGCAGTCCGCCCGGGTCGACCGAGCCATCAGCCTTGAGCGTTGGAGCGGTGTTGCTGAGCCCCGCGGCGATCTGAGCTGAACCACCGGCGAGAGTCGGGAGATTCGTGCCGTAGAGGAGTCCGCCCTTCGGAAGAGGGCTTTCCCCTCCAGGAGGGGCGGGAATGGGGGCGGTGGTTCCCAGCCCGGCCGCAATGCTGGTGATTCCGGCGACGAGAGTCGGAACGTTGTCTTTGTAGAGCAGGCCACCATTAGGGAGAAGGCCAGGGATAGGCGGCGTAGCGCCCAGGCCGCCTGCGAGACTCCTTGCGTTGGTTGCGAGTGTCGGAACCTGTGTGGACAATGTAGTGCTGAGACCAGTTGTGACTGTGGCGGCGTTGGTCTGGATTGCACGGGCTTCGTTTGCAAGCTCAGTGAGCCGTGCGGTCAGAGTGGGATCTCCGGCTGTGAGTGCAAGTGAGTCGAGGGAAGCCGCCAGCGAACCTGCACCAGTGTGGACGGTCGTTGCAACTCCAGAAGTGTCCTTCAGCGAAGTTCCGACCCCGGCGACATCAGTTCCGATCTGGTTGGCTATGCCGCTGAGGGCCGTGACACCGGCCTGAATTGCGGAAGCGCCCGTCGCAGCATCCCTGGCCCCGGCACTCAGCTTCGTGACACCGTCGAGCGCGTTCGCCGCTCCCTCAGCGACCTTCACCGCTCCTGGGTGCAGTCTCGTTTCGATGGCGGCCTTGATCCCGCCAGCTCCCGTCGCGACATCGGTCGCGCCCGGGTAGAGCTTCGCTTCGATGGCATCTTTGATCTTCGCGGCGCCCGCCGAGAGCTGGGTGGCACCGGGGGCGACCTTGGAGGACAGGCCGCTGTAGAGGGCCTGGGCACCGGCGTTGAGGGTTGCGGAACCGTCGGCCACCTGGCCGGCGCCACCTGACGCTGTCGCGGTTCCAGCGGCGAGCGCCTTGCCGCCGTCGGCGGCCTTCGTTGCACCCGCAGAGACTTTCGCGGCGCCTTCAGCCGCGCTGGTTGCACCGGTCGACAGCGTCAGGGCACCGTCGGCCGCGCTCTGAGCGCCGGTGGCGAGCTTCGATGCTCCCTCCGCTGCGGTCTGGGCACCGGTCTCCAGTGAGACCGCGCCGTCGGCAGCCGTCTGGGCGCCGGTTGCTAGTTCACCTGCCCCGTCATCGAGTTCAACCGCTCCGTCGGAGAGGCGCGTGGCGCCATCCGAGGCCTCCGACGCGCCCGCGGTCAAACGCGCAGCACCGTCGGTGATCTTCTGTGTGAAGTAGAAGAAGAAGGCGAGTGCAGCGACCATGAGGACGGCCAGCACTGCGGTTGAAATTTTCCAGGCCAGCACAGGTGCTTCGCCGGACGGGGTTGTTCTGCTCACGAAGGAACTCCTGTCTGTGGGCGCGCCGCGAAGGCATCAGACAGCATCCTCTGACGCTGGGGCGCAGGGGGGAACTCGATGAGTCTTCGTTGACGTACCGTCAGTTCGGGTGCCGGAAAACCGGCTGGGGCTGGGCAAAGGGGGCGGTTCTGCCGTCAGCGGGCGTTTCCCACTTGTCTGTATCACCAATGATGCGGACGTTATGGTTGCCTGCTGCTAGCAGGCCGAACGTAACAGCGTTGGTGAGTCACGTACACAACCACTGTGGATTGTTGAGGAACCCTACAACAGTCGGGTGCGGGTAAGGTCCTGCGTTGTGCACGGCCTGCAATGATGACGGCCCCGCAGGGCCATTTGTGGGTCGTCCTGCCCCTGTCGGGAATGGCGCTCATGGCTAGACTGGCTCCGGGTCAACGTCGCTCCACATAATCCACTGGCAACACCTTGAACAGGAGAAATACTGTGGCACTCATTGAGGCTGTAGGCGCTCGCGAAATTCTTGACTCCCGGGGAAACCCGACCGTCGAGGTTGAAGTTCTGCTTGACGACGGAACCGTCCAGCGGGCGGCTGTCCCGTCCGGCGCGTCGACAGGCGCGTTCGAAGCATACGAACTCCGCGACGGTGACTCGGACCGCTACCAGGGCAAGGGAGTGCTCAAGGCCGTCGATGCCGTTCTCGACGAAATCAGCCCCGCCGTCGAAGGTCTTGAAGCTGACGATCAGCGCCTTCTCGACAAGGTCCTGATCGAGCTCGACGGCACCGACAACAAGGAACGCATCGGAGCGAACGCCATTCTCGGCGTCAGCCTCGCTGTGGCGAAGGCCGCTGCTGACGCTGCAGACCTCCCGCTGTACCGCTACCTCGGTGGGCCGAACGCGCACGTTCTCCCCGTTCCGCTGCTGAACATCATTAACGGTGGTTCACACGCAGACAACGACGTGGACATCCAGGAGTTCATGATCGTTCCTCTTGGGGCCGAGAGCTTCTCCGAAGGCCTCCGCTGGGGCGTCGAGACCTACCACGCGCTCAAGGCACTGCTGAAGTCGAAGGGTCTCGCAACCGGGCTCGGCGACGAGGGTGGGTTCGCGCCCAACCTCCCAAGCAACCGTGCTGCGCTCGACCTCATCGTCGAAGCGATCACCAACGCCGGCTACACGCCTGGCAAGGACATCGCGCTGGCACTTGACGTCGCAGCGACCGAGTTCTTCAAGGATGGTTCGTATACGTTCGAGGGCAAGCAGCTGTCGGCCCAGGAACTCAGCGCCTACTACGCCGAGCTGGTCGAGGCATACCCCCTCGTTTCCATCGAAGACCCGCTGGAAGAGGAAGACTGGGAGGGCTACCAGCACCTCACCGCCGAACTCGGCGACAAGGTCCAGATCGTCGGCGACGACCTCTTCGTCACCAACCCCGTCCGATTGGGCAAGGGTATTGACCTCAAGGTTGGCAACTCGATCCTCGTTAAGGTGAACCAGATCGGTACCCTCACGGAGACGCTGGATGCTGTTGCTCTCGCGCAGCGCTCGAGCTACACGGCGATCCTGTCGCACCGCTCGGGAGAGACCGAAGACACCACGATCGCCGATCTCGCCGTCGCGACGAACGCCGGTCAGATCAAGACCGGGGCGCCTGCCCGCTCGGAGCGCGTCGCTAAGTACAATCAGTTGCTGAGGATCGAAGAAGAGCTGGGTGAGTCGGCCGTCTACGCTGGCCGCAGCGCTTTCCCGCGCTTCTCCGCGTAATTTCCGGCACTCCCGGCGGCGCGGTGCGTCGCCGGGAGTGCTCTTTTTTCAGCCGAAACAACACCCAATGTGAATGAGAGGGGACGGAAGCGTGGCGAAGCGTCCCAGCCCAAGCGGCACCCGCGGCCGTCGCTCACCCCGGACGCCGCAGCCCGGTGTACCGATCAGAGAGAGCGAAGCGCGCAGCTGGCTCCGCGGCATCCGCTTCTCCGGTTTTTCACTGCTGATGATGGGTGTCGTCGTTCTGGGCGTCATTGTCCTCGCGCCAAACCTCAAGGCGTATATCGACCAGCGGCAGCAGATCGCGACGCTTCAGCAGTCTGTTGACGAGAGTGCTGCCGAGATCGCAGACGTTCGTGACGAGCGTGAGCGCTGGAACGACAGTACATATGTGATGACGCAGGCACGCGATCGCCTGTACTACGTCAACCCCGGCGAAATCAGTTTTATCGTCATCAACGACGTCGATGCGGGCCAGTTCGGAACCGATGAGGCCCCCGTCACCGACAGCCTCACTGAAACGAAGGTGGACTGGGCACAGTCCATGTTGAGTTCCCTCGTCAGCGCGGGGTACGCCGACGTCGTCTCCGAACCCGGGCAGGGATAATAGACGAATGACTACTCCGCCTTTTGGGCCCGTTTCCGACGAAGACATCCGGATCGTCTCTGCGCAGCTCGGCCGCCCGGCGCGGAATGTCGTTGGAATCGCGGCGCGCTGCGTGTGCGGTGCCCCCACCGTTGTCTCGACCGCGCCGCGGCTCGACGACGGTACCCCGTTCCCGACGTTCTACTACCTCAGCCACCCGGCGGCAACAGCGGCCGTGTCGACACTCGAAGCGACCCAGGTGATGGGCGAGTACAACGAGCTCCTCACATCGGACGAGGAGGTCCGCGCGGAGTACGCTGCCGCCCACGAGGCGTACATCGCCGACAGGGAGAGCATCGCCGTTGTTCCGGAGATCGCCGGAATTTCTGCGGGTGGAATGCCGGTTCGGGTGAAGTGTCTTCACGCCCTCGTCGGCCATTCCCTTGCCGCCGGTCCCGGAGTCAATCCCATCGGCGACCGTGCTCTCGATCGTGCCCAGTGGAGTCCGAACGTGTGCCAGTGCGTCGACTACTCCGTCGAGGCTGCAACCGGAAAGTGATGTCGTGACCACAAAGAGTCGAATCCTGCCCGCCGCTCTCGCGGCGGTTTTCGTGTTCGGCACGGTCACCGCGGGTGCGACACCCGCTCACGCGGATGCCGTTCGGGATGCCGAATACTGGCTCGCAAACTACGGTGTGGCTGAAGCCTGGAACACCACCCGCGGAGCCGGAACCACGATCGCGATCATCGATACGGGGATCGCGAACGGGCCCGCGGAGTTCAACGGCGCCGTGGTCGCCGGCCACGACGCCTCCGGTGTCGGAAGCGCCGACGGCAGGACGCCGGTCGGTGGTTCTGATGAGAACCCGCATGGCAGTTGGGTGGCGTCGCTCGCCGCCGGTCGCGGAAACGGTGAGGGCAACGGAGTCATAGGAACCGCTCCCGAGGCGAACCTCATCTCAATTTCCGTGGGTTTCCAGTCGAGCGGATCGACTGTTCCGTTTGCTGACCAGATTGCGGATGCCGTTCGGTTCGCTGTCGACAACGGTGCCGACGTCATCAACATGTCGTTGACAACCAACACCCTCGACTGGCCGGAAAGCTGGGACGAGGCGTTCACCTACGCGAACGACAACAACGTGGTTGTGGTTGCAGCGGCCGGAAACCGGGGGAGTGGAACCGACCAGATCGGTGCGCCCGCAACCATCCCCGGCGTGCTCGTCGTCGCTGGGGTCGACCCAGCGGGTGCGGCAAGCTGGAACGCATCGAGCCAGGGCATCACGCTGGCCGTTGCGGCGCCCAGTGAGGAACTCGTCGGCGTCTCGCCGGATGGGTCATATGTGAGCTGGGCCGGCACGAGTGGGGCATCCCCGATCGTCGCTGGAATCGCGGCGCTGGTGCGCGCCAAGTACCCGGACATGGACGCGGCGAATGTCATCCAGCGTTTGATCGCAACGGCGACGCCGGTTGCAGGCCAATCGGAAATGCCCAGCCCCATCTACGGATACGGCTATGTGAACGCGGCGAGAGCGGTGACCGCCGACGTTCCCGCCGTCGATGCGAACCCTATGGGCGACCTCGCAGCATGGATCACTCAGCACCGCAAAGCAGAAGCTGCTGCGCCCGAGATTCCGACGGATACGGGCAGCGTGCCCGCCTTGCCCCCCATCGAATCGAAGGCTGAGACGCACAATCCGTTCCTGCCGACAACCGAATCCTTGCTTTACGTGAGCATTCCGCTCGCCGTCTTTCTGGGAACTGCTACCCTAGTAGTGCTCGGTGCCATAGGCGCCACCCGGCAATTCAAGCGGGTGGCTCGCAGGTAGTAGCCTGTTTGAGTCCTTGCGACCCCCAGTAGGAGAATTCTCACCGTGCCAAAAATTCTTATCGTCGGCGGCGGCTACGCCGGTTTCTACACAGCATGGAAGCTCGAAAAGTGGCTTCGCCGTGGTGAAGCAGAGGTGACGGTCGTCGACCCGCTTCCGTACATGACGTACCAGCCGTTCCTCCCCGAGGTCGCCGCAGGTTCGATTGAGGCGCGCCACGCTGTCGTCGCGCAGCGTCGTCACCTCAAAAAGACGTCGGTCATCACCGCGAAGGTGACGAACATCAACCACGCCGAGAAGAAGGCGACCATCACGCCGGCCATCGGTGATGCGTGGGAGTTCGACTACGACGTCGTCGTTGTCACCGGTGGTGCGGTGTCTCGTACCTTCCCGATCCCGGGAGTCGCAGACCAGGCCATCGGCCTCAAGACGATCGAAGAGGCCGTTGCCATCCGCAACCGCGTCCTCGCCAACTTCGACAAGGCTGCAAGCCTGCCGGCCGGTCCGGAGCGGGCGCGACTGCTCAACTTCGTCGTCGTCGGTGGCGGCTTTGCCGGCATCGAGGTCTTCGCCGAGCTTCGCTCGTTCGCCAGCTCGCTGCTCAAGTTCTACCCGCAGCTGACCTTCGATGACGTGGAGTTCCACCTCATCGAGGCCATGGGACGCATCATGCCTGAGGTCAGCCTGAAGACCAGCCACTGGGTTCTCAAGAACCTGGCCGAGCGTGGCGCCCTCGTTCACCTCGACACCCAGCTGAAGTCCGCTGTCGACGGAAAGATCGAACTCTCCACAGGCGAGACGTTCGAATCTGACCTCATTGTGTGGACCGCCGGTGTCATGGCGAACCCCCAGATCATTCGCAACACCGACCTCCCGATCGAAGAACGCGGACGTCTCGTCGTTCGTCCAGACCTTCGGGTCGGAACGGCTGACGAGATCATCGCTGACGCCTGGGGCGCCGGCGACATCAGTGCGGTCCCCGACCTCTCCGGTGGCGGCGTAGGTGGGTTCTGCGTGCCGAACGCACAACACGCGGTTCGCCAGGGCAAGCTCATGGCAAAGAACATCGTTGCGGTTCTCCGCAACGAAGAGCCCAAGGAATACCTGCACAAGAACCTCGGCGCTGTCGCTGGTCTCGGCATCGGCATCGGTGTCTTCCAGTCCGGCAAGATCGCGATCAAGGGTCTGCCCGCATGGTTCGCTCACCGTGGATACCACGGACTCGCCATGCCAAGCTGGGAGCGCAAGCTCCGCGTTGTTGGCGGCTGGATTGCCAACTTCTTCCTCGGTCGCGACATTGTCGGTATCTCGGCCGTCGAGCAGCCTCGTGCCGCCTTCGAAGAGTTCGCCTCGCGTCCGAAGCCTGCTGCGAAGCCGGCCGATGAAGCACCAGCTGCCGCGAAGGCCCCTGCGCGCAAGGCTGCCAAGCCCGAGCAGGAAGCCGTAGCGGCCTCCAAGTAGCTTTTCCGGAAGAGCCCGCCCCGCTGGGTCTGTCTCTTCGTGGTTAACCTGCTGTCCTGTTCTCGAGGGTCTCGTGGTCCCCATAAGCTGGAGAGGTACGCCCCCGTAGTCCAATGGCAGAGACAGGCGACTTAAAATCGCTCCAGTGTGGGTTCGAGTCCCACCGGGGGTACTTGTCTGCCGGTTTGACGAGGAAATAAGTGTTCCACCCGCGACGTGGGTGTTTACTCTGGCACTGCCCGGTCACCTTGCGCCGTTGCAGCCTGATTCGTGGCGTTTGAGGCGAACGATAGATTTGTGATGATTCCAGTTCACTCTTTGACGTAGCGCTATGCCTCTCCGCGGCCGCGCGGAAGGAAATCCTGCATGCTGCCCGTATCCCGCCGCTCTCGGCACGCTCAACCAGGTGCTGGCTCGCGTCGGATCGCGCCTGTCGCTGCTGTGCTCGCGCTCATGCTCGGTTCCGTGCTGCTGGTCGGATGCTCCCCGACAGAAGCCACCCCGGAGCAGCGGTCTACTACCGCCCTCAGTCCGGCATCCGACGGACTCAGTTCTATCGTTGCCAGCTTCGTCCCTGAGGGCTGCACGGATGCCTCGCTGCCCGCCACAGTCGAAGAGGAGCGCCTCACGGCATTTTTGCCGGACGAGGCCGACCCGTCGCAGCCCGCCGACCGCACGTTTGCACGTGCGATGGTCGAGGGTGGCGGGTTCGGTGAGTTCACCGCTTCCTTCGCCGAGGAGATCTGCGGACAGGGGTCCCTTGCCGATGTGAAGACCGTCGTCGAGCGCCAGGGTAGCGTGCTGTGGCGGGATGCCGTCGCCCGAGCTCAATCGACCGAAGGCATCGCCGGGGACCTGCCGGCGAGCGACGACCGCCCGCTGTACTGGACGCGGTTGGAGGCGATGTCCGTGCTGCATCAATGGAGCCCGGGCTTCACCCTTTCCACCAAGGAGCGGGCGTTGCTCGTCGATGCCTTCGACCAGGCGGCCCGTGGCATGCGCGACGTCGATCTGCCGGCTGGCGACCAGGTGGCGCGGGTACTGGTAAGCGGATTCGATCCCTTTACTCTCGACGGTGGCGCCACGGGAAGCGCGCGGGGAACCGCCGGCAATTACATTCGCCACGGCAATCCGTCCGGCGCGATCGCCCTGGCGATCGACGGTACGACGACGACGGGTCCGGATGGCACCACGGTGCGCTACGAGGCGTACACACTGCCAGTGAACTACCCCGAATTCGAGCGTGGATACCTGGAGGACACCGTGGGGCCGCTAATGCAGCCGGGTGACGCCCGGTTGGATGCATCAATCACTGTGAGCCAGGCGGGCGGCTCGCAGTTCGCGCTGGAGCAGTGGAATGGGCGCTACCACGGTGACGTTGCAGGCAATGACAACTTTGCGCCCTGCCCGCCGGCCGGTTTGACGGGCGCCCCGCAGCTGGCGAAGGACAATCCTGGCTGTAACACCCAGGTTCCTGAGCGTTGGGGTGGCGGCGACACTGTGACGGATCCGCCACAGTGGACTGCATCGACACTGCCCATCGAGGAGATGATCGCGGCGCGCACGGGTTCGGACGTTCCGCGTCCGCCGGGCGATACGTGGGAAGACGCGTCGGTGGCGTTCGGCGTGCTGTGGAATACGAACTACACATACTTCGCCGATTGCGATTCTGGTGAGGTGAAGGACAACTTCCAGCGCGAGGACACATACCCGCCCATCCTCGAGCCGACGCCCCCACCCGGGGACTCTTGCGCGCGCAGCGGAGGAGGTGGCACCTACCTCTC
>JAZQRG010000176.1:0-12905 GCA_045629445.1 Mycetocola sp.
GAGGACGGGCCCGAGCGCGGCGCCGCCGGAGAACATCGCCGCCCACGTGGCGATCGCGACGCGGCGGTCGCGGGCGTCGTGGAACACGTTGCGGATCAGCGAGAGCGTCGACGGCATGAGCATCGCACCGAAAAAGCCGAGCAGAGCACGCGCCGCGATGAGCAACTCAATCGAGGGCGAGAACGCCGCGACAACAGAAACCACGCCGAAGCCGGCCGACCCGATCAGGAGGAGTTTTCTCCGGCCAATCCTGTCGCCGAGGCTCCCCATCGAGACGAGCAGCCCGGCAAGGACGAGCGGGTAGATGTCGATCATCCACAGCAGCTGGGCGCCCGTCGGAGTGAGGTCTTCCGATACCGCGGGCAGCGCGAAGTTCAGCACCGTGTTGTCGACGGAGACGAGCAACACGGGAAGCATCAGCACAGCGAGGGCAACCCACCCACGGACGCCGACGCGCGCGTCGGACGGAACAGTCACTGTCGGAACTGAGGTGGTCATGAGGTCACTTCCCTTCGAGTGCACAAAAATTGGTCTCGTTTAGTGTACCGGCTGGACGGTACACTAGGCGAATGACCCCGACTGCCGCATACGATGAGCGGATGCCTCGCCCTCCCTCCGCGCGCGACCGAATCCTCGTCGCCTACGAAGACCTCCTCATCGAGGCGGGCGAACGTGGGGCGACCCTTGACGCCGTTGCGGCGCGTGCGGGCGTGTCGAAGGGCGGACTGCTCTACCACTTCCCGTCCAAAGACGCGCTGTCGGCTGGTCTTGTGGCGCGTTTGCAGGAACTTGCGAACGACGACGTTGCAACCATGAGGACAGCACCAGCTGGCCCCGTTGACTACCTCATCCGCACCTCGATCGACGCGGCAAGCCCGCTCGACCGCTCTCTGGTTGCGACGTCACGCCTTGCCCAGGCCGACGACCCGCGAGCGAGCGACGCGCTCGCCTCGATCCGGTCCCAGTGGCTTACCGTCATCACCGAGTCCGTTGGTGACCCGGCTGTTGCACGCGCCATCATGCTCGTCAGCGACGGGCTCTACTTCAATTCGGCGATGCTCGGGATGGGTGTTCCAGACCCGGCCGACGTCTCGGCCGAGGGCATCGACGGCCTTCTCACAGTTCTGACGCGCCTCACCACCCCTAGCGACGGCTGAGTCGCTCCCAGTAAGGTGACGACGGATCGATCCTGATCTCACCGCACGATCGACTGAATTATGAGGAGCAACACGATGAGTATTGGTTTGGGAATCTTCCTGATTGCCGTTGGGGCAATCCTGACGTTCGCCGTCAACGTTTCGGTCGAATGGGTGAACCTCGACCTGATCGGGTACATCCTCATGGCCGCCGGGCTCGTGGTCTTCATCGTCGGCATCGCGCTGATGACCCGGAAGCGCCGCTCGGTCGTGACGAACCGCAGTGCGGTCGACCCGACGACCGGAACACGCGTCGACACCGCCGAGCGGAACGACTCGCTCTAGCACCTGGACACACACAAGGGAGGGCAACATTTCGTTGCCCTCCCTTTTGTGTGTCTGATCGTGCCTATTGCTCGGTGATGTCGATCTCGCGAAGCACTGTGGCGTCGATGTCGGCGCGCACGGCCTCGAGGATCTCGTCGGGCACCGGGGAGTCGACCGTCAGCACGCTGAGCGCCTGTCCCCCGGCCTCGCGACGGGCAACCTGCATTCCGGCGATGTTGATGGACGCCTCGCCGAAACGCTGGCCGTACACAGCGACGATTCCGGGTCGGTCGGTGTAGAGCATGACGATGTGGTGCTTTGAGATGGGCACTTCGACGTCATAGCCATTGATCTCAACGAGCTTCTCGATCTGCTTCGTGCCGGTCAGCGTGCCGGACACCGAGACCTGGGATCCGTCACTCAGCGCACCGCGCAGGGTGATGACGTTGCGGTATTCGTTGCTTTCGGCATCCGTAATCAGCCGAACCACGATCCCGCGCTGCTCGGCGAGGAGCGGCGCATTAACGTACGACACCGTCTCGCTCACGATGTTGGTGAAGATGCCCTTGAGCGCGGCGAGTTTGAGAACGCTGACGTCGTAGTCGTTGAGCTCGCCGTGCACCTCGACATCGATGCTCGTGAGCGGTGAGGTCGCGAGTGCGGCGAAGATCTGGCCGAGCTTTTCGACGAGCGGGATGCCGGGGCGAACGTACGGATCGATGACTCCGCCGGCAACGTTCACGGCGTCAGGTACAAGTTCACCGCCGAGCGCGAGTCGAACCGACTTGGCAACCGAGACGCCGGCCTTCTCCTGCGCTTCGCTCGTCGACGCGCCGAGGTGCGGGGTGACGATGATGTTCGGCAGTGAGAGCAGCTTCTCGTCGGTGGGCGGCTCGGATACGAAAACGTCGAGGCCGGCCCCCGCAATGGTTCCCGAGACGAGAGCCTCGTAGAGCGCGTCTTCGTCGATGAGCCCGCCGCGAGCGACGTTGACGACGTATGCCGTTGGCTTCATCATCGCGAGCTGTTCGGTGCTGATCATGCCGGTGGTCTCTGGGGTCTTCGGCATGTGGATGGTGATGAAGTCCGACTGGGCGAGAAGCTCGTCGAGAGTCACGAGCTGAACACCGAGCTGCTGTGCCCGAGCGCTGGTGACGTAAGGGTCGTATGCGATCACGTTCGTGCCGAACGCCTGCATGCGTGCCGTGATGAGCGCACCGATGCGGCCAAGACCGATGATGCCGATGGTCTTCTCGTACAGCTCAGTGCCCGTGTACTTCGACCGCTTCCACTGGGCTTCGGCGAGTGCGTTGTGCGCCTGTGGGATGTGGCGCGCGAGGCTGAGGATGTGCCCGACGGTGAGTTCCGCCGCCGAGATGATGTTCGAGGTGGGCGCATTGACGACCATGACGCCGGCCGTGGTCGCCGCCTTGATGTCAACGTTGTCGAGGCCAACGCCCGCGCGAGCGATCACCTTGAGGTTCGGTGCAGCAGCGATCGCTTCTTCATCGACCTTCGTTGCCGAGCGCACGAGAACCGCGTTGGCGTCTGCGAGAGCGGCGAGAAGGGCCTGACGGTCCGTTCCGTCAACGTTGCGCACATCAAAGTCGGGCCCGAGGGCGTCAACGGTCGCTGGGGAAAGTTCTTCGGCGATCAACACGACCGGTTTTGACACAGGTGAAATCCTTTGTTTGCAACGGGGATGTCGGGCGCCGCAGCCGTCGGAGCGCTCGTACTGACGACTTTACAGGGCGCTGCGCTGGTGTTACGTCAGCAGTTCGCCCGCACCGAAGAGCGCGACGATGGTGAGCGAAACGACGGCGACGACGCCGAGCCCGGCGAGGTAGACGAGCACTTGCGCGAGCAGGTCACGCCCGCGGCCGATCCGGAACGCCACCAGGAAGACGACGATGGGCACCGCGATACCGATACTGAGCACGACCCAGCCCAGAACGGAGATGGTGGTGTCGAGGCTGGACGCGAGGGTGCTGATTCCAATCACGTTGCCAACCGCCTCCCATGCGTCGTAGGCATAGAAGAGGCCGAAGAACACCGCGAGCGTCGTCACTACCCAGAGCGGAACCCGTCGGCGAGTCGTTGTGCCGGACTGCGCCTCTGCGGTCATGATGCACCCCCGAGGAGCATGGGAACCGGTACGAGCACGAGGACACCGACAGCGAGAGCGAGAAGGCGCGTTCGCGAACTGACGCTGGTGCGCGTGAGCCACAGCGTTGCACCGAACCAGAGGGCGGGTGCCAGTACAGCAAACCAGAGGCCGAGGCTGTACATCGCTCCACCGATGATGTCCGAAGGCGCAGCGGTATCGCGCTGAAGCACAATCAGCCATCCGATTGTGTAGAGCAGGTAGACGCCGGCGAGTACGCCATGCACAACGAGAGTGACCGAACTCATCTGGGTCCGCACCGGAAGTTCCGCTTCCGCAGTCGTCGCCATCGGCGCACCGGGTTTTCCGACCACTTTCCACCCGGAGGCGATCTTCGGGCCCTGAGCAGCCGACTTCGCAGCGGGTTCGCGAGGGGTTTCCACCGGCGGCTCGCTGTCACCAGCCCAGGTCAAAGCCTCGTCGTCGGTGCCATCCTTACTCATGCATCTCAGCGTACCCGGGTTCGCGCTGCCGTCGTTCAGCGTGCGATTGCGAGCACCGCCACGGCAGCGCCCCGCAACGACTCGGGCACCTTAACCACACCGGCCGCGTCAGATGTCGGCCGACCGGCCCCGCCATCCCCCAACCACCGGAGATCGACCGCATCCCTGAACTCGGCTGGCAGGAGGAGCTCGCCTGTACCGGGATTCAGAGTATGGACGAACAACGTGTTTGCGGCCCTGGTGTACGCGACAGACGTCGCGCCGGCTCCGTCGCCCGCCCGAATCCAGGGGCGCGTGCCATAAATGGCCTCGCCGTTGGTGCGGAGCCAGTCACCCATTGCCGCCATGCTCACCCGCTGGAGTTCGGGAACTGAACCATCGGCGCGAGGGCCGACGTTAATCAGCAAGTTTCCGTTCTTGCTGACGACGTCGACGAGGAGCCGGATGAGTTCGTCTCCCGACAGCGTGTGTTCTTCTCCCTCGGCCTGGTTGAATCCGAACGAGAAGCCGAGACCCCTCGTGGCTTCCCACGGCTGCTCGGAGATATCCGGAACGTGTGAGTACTCGCGCGTGAGGAAGCCGTGGTACGGTACCCCCCACCGATCGTTGACCACTCCGTCCGGAACAGATTCGAAGTACCGGTCGAGCAGGGCTGCAACCCCGAAGTCGTCACTCCCTTTGCCGCCATCGGGCCAATCGATGTCGTTCCACAGCACGTCGGGCCGGAACCGGTCGACGAGCTCCTGGAGCTGCGCCCCGCTGTAGCGCGCGAATTCTGAATCGTTGCGCCGGTAACGGAAGAGGTCGGTATCGGATTCAATGGCAGGGAACTCGCTGACGTGCCAGTCAAGCGCACCCGAGTAATACACGCCGAAGCGCAGGTCTGCCGCGCGGGCTGCGTCGTGGAACTCGGCAATCAGGTCGCGTTTCGGGCCGCGTCGAACTGCGTTGAATGGCGTGGTCTGGGTGTCCCACAGGCAGAAGCCCTCGTGGTGCTTTGTCGTCGGGATGATGTACTTCGCGCCGGCGTCGGCAAGCATTCCGACGAACGACCCCGCATCGAAGTTTTCCGTGTGCCAGAGGTCTGCCAGATCCTCGTAGTCGGTGCCAACACCGTAGATCTCCTCGTGGCGTTTCCGCGTTGGGCTGTCCATGATCCGAACGGTGTTCCCGTACCACTCGGCATACTGGTGCCACGCGTACGCGTCCTCGGTGGGCACCGCGTTCTCGCCGTGGGCGGTCGCCCAGGCTGGCACCGAGTACAGCCCCCAGTGGACGAAGAACCCCACCTTGGCGTCGCGGTACCACTCCGGAATGCCCTGGTCGGGGTAGGTCGGGGCGTTACGCGCGAAAGTTGGGCCGGTCCGGTTCTCGAAGTTCAGCACAGCGTCGTCTCTCTCTTGGTCTGTATTAGTTGGCGACGATGAGCTCGTCAGCAATCAGCGAGCGCACCGCGGCGGCTCCGCCGAGGGCGACCGACCACGAGCCGAGGCTCGCCAGCGCCACTGTGACGCTCTGCCCGGCAACTGGCGAGTTGCGGTCGATCTCGGCATGAATGGCGGGAAGAAGGAGATCATCGGCATTCGTGAGCCCTCCCCCGAGAAGGAAAATCGAGATGTCGAGGAGGGTGCACGACGACACGATCGCCTGGCCGATCGCCGTTCCCGCCTCGTCGAACACTCTGGCTGCGATTGGGTCGCCGTGTCGGGCACGCTCGGCAACGCCTCGCGCATCCAGCGTGCGACCGGAGATACCGTCGGTGCTAAGTACTGCGTACCTTCGCTCCACCGAGCGGCCGGATGCCCGCGTCTCCAGATGGCCGCTTCGACCGCAGGTACACACGTCGTCGCTGAATCCGGGCGTGTGGCCGATTTCACCGGCGGCCCCGCTCGGGCCTGAATAGAGGTCGCCGTCAACGAGGATGGCTCCTCCTACTCCGGTGCCGAGGGTCAGGGCGACGACGTCACGCTGGCCGCGGATTGCTCCGAAGTCGCGCTCGCCGATCAGGAAGGCGTTGACATCGTTGACGACTGAAACGGGAACACGGTATCGAGCTGTCAACGCCGCCCGAATGTTGAAGCCCTGCCAACCGGCAAATGAGTCCGACGCGGCAACCACAGTTCCCTCGATCGCGTCGATGACGCCCGCGGCTCCGACACCGACACCATGCAGCTCCCCGGTGCCTGCGAGGTCACCGAGGATGCCATCGATGAGCGCGGCGGCAACATCGATCATGCGGTCGCCGCCGTCGCTCGCGGGCGTGACATCACTCGCGCGACCGAGAACAGCGCCGTTGTCGTCCACGACGACAACGTGCGTCGTCGTACCGCCGATGTCGATCCCGGCGATCATCGCCCGCCCAACCCCGCCGTGGCGATACCCCGAACGAGGTGTTTCTGCAGGACGATCACAAGCAGCGTAGTAGGAACCATCGAAACGACGGCCGCGGCCATCTGAAGATCCCATCGAGTTCCATTCATGCTCGAGAAGGTCGTGAGTCCGATCGGCAGGGTTCCGAGCGTGGAATAGTCGATGACGGTGATGAGTGGCCACAGGTAGCTGTTCCAGAACGACAGGAAGCTGAACACCGCGAGCACAGCGACTGCTGATCCGCCAAGCGGGAAGATGATCTGTACAAATGTCCTCACCGGGCCCGCACCGTCAATGCGGGCGGCTTCCTCAAGTTCGAAGGGAATCCCCTTATAGAACTGTCGCATCAGGAAGGTACCGAACGCCGTGAAGGCGAACGGGAAGATGAGTGATTGATAGGTGTTCACCCATCCGAATTCCTGCATGAGGATGAACATCGGAACGACGAGGACTTCCTGCGGGACCATGAGAGTCGCGAGGAAGAGGATGAAGACAACTTCACGCCCCTTCCACCGCAGGCGTGCGAACGCATAACCGGCCGTCGTTGACACGAAAATGGTGATGAGCGTCCCACAGACCGCGACGATGAACGAGTTGGTGATGTAGGTCACGAACGGACCGTAGGCGAACACGTCAACAAAGTTCGACCACCGCACCTCGGAACCGATCAGGGTTGGTGGCGTCGCGAAGACCTCGTACTGGGGCTTGAGTGCCGAGAACAGCGCGTAAACGAGCGGAGACGCGAAGATCACCGCCGCGATGACAACGCCGATGTGACCGAACACCAGTCCAGGAGTCCATTTGTTCTTCGCCGGCTTTCGCGAGCGGAGTTGGGCATTCACCGGGGATGCCGGCATGATCGGTCCGGCGGCAAGAGCCTCCAGGGTCGGAGAATCAGACCTCATAGTGCACCCACTTCTTCTGTGCTGTGAATTGGAACGCCGTCACAAGGATGATGAGCGCGAAGAGAATCCACGCGGCCGCAGCAGCGAGGCCCATGTCCTGGTACTTGAACCCGGTGTTGTAGATGTACATCACCAGCGGGAGCGTTGAGTTTCCCGGTCCTCCTCCGGTCAGGAGCTGGGGCTGTGCAAAGACCTGCAACGAGGTGATGATCGTCATAACGCTCGCGAAGAAAATCGACGGTGACAGCAATGGGAGTTTCACGTTCCAGAACAGCCGGAGCCCTCGAGCTCCGTCAATCTGCGCTGCTTCCATGACGCTCTCGGGCAGTTGCTCGATCGCTGCCGAGAAGATCAGCATGTTGTAACCCATGCCCGCCCAGACCGACATGATGACGACCATGATCATGGCCCAGTTCTGGTCGGCGAGAAAGTTAGGCAGCTGAATTCCGAACACCGAGGTGGAAATCCCGTTGAGCGCCCCCTGCGGCTGGAGAAGCATCTTCCAGACGAGAACGTTGGCCACGATTGGTGTAACTACCGGGATGAAGAACAGCACGCGGAAGATGGCACGCCCGCGGATGCGAGGGGTCAGGGCGAGGGCGAGACCGAGCGAGATGATCAGGTTCATCGGCACGTAGAGCACCGTGTAAAGGATCGAGTTGCGAAGGGCTGGCCAGAAGTTCGGGTCCTCGGTGAACAGGGTGACGTAATTGTCGAATCCCGTGAACGACCGCTCTCCGAACGCGGGCCAGTCGAACAGGCTCATGAAAATCGAGAGGAAGACGGGGACCACTGTGAACAGGGCCAGGCCCGCCAGGGCTGGGCTTACGAAGCCCAGCGCCTGACGGGTTTCCATCCGCCCCAGTCGACGGCGTGACCGTCGGCGTGAAACGGTTTCCATGGGTTACTTGCCGAACTGCTGCTGCATCTGGGAGAGCGTGTCGGCCATGGTGGCCTGACCGTTGTAAACGCTCACCAGGTACTGCGGGAATGACTCAGAGATCTGGGTCCACTTGTCTGTCGTAATCTGCCCGGTCGCTCCCTCGAACGATGCGGCGAACGTCTCGGCGAGTGGTCCGGCAACGTCCTCCTCGAGGGACTCGAAGTAAAGGTCACGCGATTCAATCAGCGCGGGGTAGCTGCGTCCGGACGATGAGATGGCGTCCTGCGCCTCAGCGCTCACCAGGGAGCCGAGGACCTTGAGCGCGGCTTCACGGTTTTCGCAGTCGGCGGAGATCCCGTATCCGGATCCGAGGACCAGGGAGTAAGGGGTGTCGTCTGCGATCGGAAGGCGGACGGCTCCTGCGGTGAACCCGGCCTCGTTGTTGATGTACGAGGTGGCGTTCCAGGTTCCGTCAACGGCCATGCCGACATTTCCCGCGGCGTACTCGGTCTCGCCCCAGCCGCCGTCCGATGCGGACGGGACGGGAGCAGCGACGCCGGCCTTTGTGACCAGGTCGCCGTACCAGGTCGCCGCGTCGATGATGTCTTTGTCATCAAGCTGCAGCGTTCCGTCGTCGGCGACGAACTGCTTGCCGGCCATAGCGATGGGCAACGAGGCCCACTGGAACTCGGCCGGGCTCACCGCGAATCCGTACTTATCGGTGTTCTCAGTGATGGCGACAGCGGCAGCTTCAAAGTCCTCGAAGGTCCAGTCGTTGGTTGGCAGCTCGACGCCAGCCTCGGCGAAGAGATCGGCGTTGTAGTAGACCAGCATTGATGCAACGTCATAGGAGACGCCGAGCTGCTTGCCGTCGTATTCCATGATCGACATGGCAGCGTCACCGAAGGCCTCAGCGTCGATTCCTGCCGTCTCGAGGTCTTCGTCAGTGAGCGGCGAGAACGCCGAAGCATAGCCGGAGAGGCGCTGCCCGTTCATGCTGGTCACGCAGGCGACATTGCCCGACGACAGGTTTGCGGTGAGCTTGGTGAAGTAATCCGACCACGGCGACGTGGTCAGTTTGATGTCGATGTCAGGATTCTGCTCCTGAGCGATCTTGACCATCTCTTCGGCCGCCGCGATGTCCGAGTCGCTTCCAGCCCACATATCCCACGTGATCGACGTTTTTCCGCTGTCGGTGCTGCCAGCGCCGCCGGATGAACAGGCCGCAAGCCCAATGACGGCCGCGGCGGAAACTGCGACCGCGAGCCCTTTTTTGATCCGCATTTATTTCTCCTCAGAAGAGTGACGTGGTGTCCGGTAGTTCGGACGGCTCTTGTTTCGCTGTGTGTTCTAAGTTAAGGTTTCAGCGAATCAAGTGATGGTTCATAGACAAACACAAACATCAGATGTCTGCAAGCGTTGAATGTTACATTCGTGTGACGGATGTTGCGCTTTGCCCGACTGCCGCACGGCAACCGCCACACTGAGGGGCACCACCTCTGGAACGGACCATGGACCCAATGACGCCACACGGATCGATTCGCTCATCGGAACGGGAGATCCTGCATTCGCACATCCTCGAGCTCGTTCAGGCGGGCACGGCACTGACCCGGCGAGACATCACCCGGGAGTTGGGCGTCGCCCCATCGACGGTCTCGCTCCATGTCGGAGAACTGGTGAACGCCGGCATCCTCGAGGAGTACGCCGACGGCGAGTCAACGGGTGGGCGGAAGCCACGGCTGCTGAGATTCGCCGGCGAAAGCGGCCATGCGTTTGTCGCAGACCTCGGCGGCACACATATCCGGATGGGGCTCGTGAACCTCGCAGGAGCGCTCCGAAGCGTGACGGAGATTCCGCACGATCTTCGAACGGGCCCCGAGGAGACACTTACGGTGCTCGAGGCGGCATTCAGGAAGCTGTCGTTAGGTACAGACGCGCCCTCACCCCTTCGGGGAATGTGCGTCGGCGTCCCAGGGCCGGTGAACCGTGCCAACGGCGCTGTCGACTCTCCGTCCCGAATGCCGGGCTGGAATGCGTTCCCCATCCGCTCCTGGCTCGAAGAACGGTTTGGCGTGACGACGCTCGTCGAGAACGACGCAAACCTCATGGCGCTTGGTGAGCATTTCGCCGCTGACTCAGGAGTACGCCACAGCGTCACGGTGAAAGCAGGAACAGCTATCGGAAGCGGCATCATTGTGGCGAACGAGCTCTACCACGGTGCAACGGGAGCCGCTGGCGACATCACGCACGCCCGAGTGTCAGCAGCGGGTGATCGGCCGTGCTCGTGCGGCAATCGCGGCTGCCTGGAAACCATCGCGTCCGGCGCCGCAATTCTCCGAGACCTGCGTGCTGCTGGCGTAGCCGCCACCTCCACCGCGGATATCGTGGGTCTGGCTCGGGACGCCGACCCGACAGCGACAACTCTCGTGCGCACGGCGGGCAAGCACCTTGGCGAAGTCTTAACGACGGTAGTGAACTTCTTCAACCCGTCGGCCGTCTTCCTCGGAGGTGCACTCTCGGCTGTTGAGCCCTTCGTGGCTTCCGTTCGCAGTCAGCTGTATGAGGGCTGCCATCCTCTCGTGACTCAGTCGCTCAGGATCTCGCCGCTGACGACGGGTCAGGATGCAGGCCTCGTCGGCGCCGGTCGGCTGATCCTCAGCGCGACCCGCCTGGACCTGCAAAGACCATCGACCCTCAGCGGCGACTGATCTCGGCGACCAGCGCAGGCGCACTGTCCAGTTCCTCGAAGGGATAGACGCCGGCCGTGAGGTTACGGTGCCCGAGCCGAAGCAGGTCCTGATCGACGCCGCCGGGAGTGAGGCCAAGTTTCCATCCTCGAGCGAGCTCATACAGCTCCGGTTCGAGATACCCAATCTTCACGACGAGAACGTCGAAATCTTCGGGCACGAGGCCCAGGACGGTGAAGTCGGTGCGGTGATGGAACGGTTTACGACGCTCGGTCACGATTGCGTGCACCCCGCCATGCCGAATCACAACCTGTACACCGGCGGTGTCGTCACCGGCCGTGATTGAGAACACGACTCCGCTCAAAGCCACCGGGCCCCGCGGACCCGGGTCTACGCGCCCACCCACGTTGACGGATACGACGGCGCCGACGCCAGCCTCGACAGCGGCGCTGACGGCATCCGGGTCAAAGATGGACGCGGCGATTACGGTTCTCTCCCCCGACGCGAATGCCGGTTCATCCAGTAGCTCTCCAAGCGTCCAGGAAACATCACCCGCCCCGCCTGCTGTGGGGTTGTCGCCAGAGTCAGAGATCACGAACGGCCTCTGTTCCCTCTTCCGTTCGAGAGCGGCGGCGAGAGCGCGATCGAGGGGCAGCGCGTCTGCGACGAACTCAAAATCTGCGCGCGCGTCCCAATAGAGCGCACCGAGACGCGATGCCTCGGCCCCGATTAACTCCTCATCGAAGCCCGTCACGACGACGGCCGCCTGACAGCGCGGCTCATCAGCCCAGGCATAGCCGACCCAGATAGCGGCATCGAGCACACCTGGCAGCGCTTCAACCCGGGGGATCTCGGCATAGATGCTCCGAGCCGGTTCGATCCGGGTGCTCGTCTTCTCCCCCGGCAGGAGAACCGGAACCTGCAGCCACGCCTTGAACGGACGGCGGGCAACGGGGTCGTTCCCACGGTCAGAACGCAGCTGGGTGAGCAGGTTGTAGACCGCACGCTGCTTGGTATTCGTGGCGTCTTCGTGGGGCGCCATCCGATAGCACGTGATGAGGTCTACCTGATCGAGCAGGGCGCGCGACACGTTTCCGTGCAGGTCCATCGAGGTCGAGACCAGGGTCTCTGGCCCGAGCGCCTCCCGCACGGCACGAGCCAGGTTTGCCTCGGCATCGGTCATCCCGGTGACGCTCATGGCACCGTGGATATCGAAGTAGAAGCCGTCGAACGGCCCCTGTTCTTCGATCCCGCGTAGGATCTCGTCTTTCATCCCCCGGTACACCGACGCGTCGACGGCGCCACCGGGCAGCGACCTCCCGTGGCTCAGTCCGACCCACTCGGCAGCATCCCCAAGATCAGTGCCGCCGTCGAGGAACCCGTACCACGCGGTGAGTTCACTCCCCCGCCGCACCGTAAACGCCTCGGTCCCGCTGATGTGGGGCGAGAATGTGCTCGACTCAATCGAAATACCAGCGACACCGATGCGCGGGCGAGCCAGTCCTCCCGCGCTGATCGGGGCCAACGGCGGGCTCCAGATTTCCGAAGCCTCCCGGTCGTCGTCAGAAACCCCGGTGTGGGAGAAGTCGCGTGTCATGGAAACGCCTCCGGTCTAGACATCAGATGTATTCTGAAAAGACTAGCGCTCTTCGCGGTGCCCCTCCGACCGAAATATGTCTCGAAAGAAGCTCATGACTGCTGTCTCTGCATCATCCGCCGATGTCGCGTGGTTCGACCACGGACGCTTTGGCCTCTTCGTCCACTGGGGCATCTACGCCCTGCCCGCCCGGCATGAATGGGTGCAGAACCGCGAGGAGATTCGTCCGGAGACTTATGCGCTCTATAGCGACATCTTCGACCCCGACCTCTTTGATGCCGCAGCGTGGGCGCGACAGGCACGCGCAGCCGGCTTTACCTACGCTGTGCTCACCACAAAGCACCACGACGGCTTCTGTCTCTGGGATTCGAAACTCACCGATTACACAGCGGT
>JAZQRG010000177.1:0-4375 GCA_045629445.1 Mycetocola sp.
ACCGATCGGAGTGCATCATGGCCCTCTCACTGCACGTGCCCCATCTGCACGTCCCGCACGTCGGGTCAGCGCAGGACCAAGCCCACCAGGACAAGACCAAGCCGTCGAAGTTCGGCGGCATCGTCCTCACGATCGGCATGCTCGTGGCCCTCGCCGCGTGGGTGAGCTCCGTCGTCGCGCTGCTGAGCCTGGGGCCGGTCGAGTTCGGCACCGAGTCCGCCACCGTCGTCGGCTGGACCGCCTTGGGCATCCTCTCCGCGATCAGCCTGTTCATGATGGGCATCTGGAAGGTCCACCGGGCCTAGTGGTTCGACGCTCTGACAGATCCGTCGCGCGAGCCCAAAAGTCACGACGTGATGAGTGGATGGAAGTAGTCGAATAGGGCCGCATCGATAGGTTCGCGGAAACGCAGGATCATCCGGACGATGTCTTCGGACCTGCCCGGCAAGGTGGTTTGTTCGGCTGCCTCTGAGTCAGCGAGGCCGAGGTAGAAGAAGTCGTCGGCGTTGTCCTTTTGGACGAAGACATGCATGTCCACCGCGTTGGCGACGATGGGTGCAACCTCTTTGCTCTGAAGCGTGCGGCGACTTCGGGTGAACCACCGCATGGTCCTGGTGTCCAGCAACTCATCTTCGTAGGCGGTCGTCGCAGAGATATCGGCAGACTTGTGGAGCGTCACGAAGTTGGCGCACACCCCGGAGTCGACGTCTGTCTTGTATCCGTAGATCGTCGAGGCATTGGCCCGCGGCCAGCAGAGCAGTCGCGCCGCATCTGACCTGGTGTATTGGCGGCCTGGCGTGAACGGGCGGGAAAGGTCGTACTTGTCCAGGGTCAATCGCTCTCCGGTGCTCAGCAGATCTTCCACCGCCGACGCGAACCGGACACTTCGTGACAAGGAGGCGGCGAACGAGGGCGCGATCCGCACGTGCCCTCCTGGAGCGCGTTGCGCGAGAGGTTCACTGAACCGCCGCGTCAATTGTTGCGAGTACCCCGTCACCGTCAGGCTGTCCAGGGCGCTTTGAACCTGGCGTCTGTCGCTGCTCAGCCCGGCCATCTTCAGCGCGCTCGCGGCGGAATCATCCGTCAATGAGCCGACGTCGATGAGCAGTCGCAGCAGCACGAACTCATGAAGGCGCTTGGCCGGCAAGACCTCATGCGAGAGGAGGTGAAGTTGCTTGCTCTCTGTTTCGTCAGGCCTCCAGTCATCCACACGTATCGACGCGAGGAGGGCCGGGTAGTGGTCTTTCTTCGTCGCCAGAACGACGGGATCGACCGATTCGAATCGGAGGAAGTCCCGAAGCGTCGGAACCTGGCCGAGACGGTTGCGCATTTCCAAAACGGCGGACTTGAGTTGCTGCATGCTGTCCAGGCTCGTTTGAGCGATGGACTCGAGGATGCGTTGATGCGCCACCTTGTCGAACCGAATGCTCGACAGTCCCGGTAGGACGCCGATTTCTTCCGCAGCAATGAGGTTCTTCCGCAAAGACTCCTTGTTGAGGGAGTTGTCGCCGAACAGGGCAATCGGAATCAGGTAGTTGTTTGAGTAGTTCCCGATGAAGTCGATGACGACCAAGGAGTCTTTGCCCGGAGCCTTGCGCAATCCGCGTCCGAGCTGTTGAACGAAGACGATGGCCGATTGGGTCTGACGCAGCATCACGACCTGGTTGATCGTCGGAATATCAACCCCTTCGTTGAAGACGTCGACCGAGAGGATGTAGTCGAGTTCTCCGTGCTCGAGGCGCGCGACGGCAGCTTCGCGTTCGGCGACGTTGTCCTCGCCAGTGAGGGCAATAGTGCGCAGTCGTCTTCCCCGGAGTTCCCTGTTGTTGAGCGCCGTGGATAACGCTTGCGCCTCGGATGTCCGAGCACAAAAGATCAATCCACGCGGCGGGACCCCCGCTTGCCCGTACGTCTCCAGAGCATCCAGCAGATGATCAATACGCTCAGGTGTAACAAGCCGGGACAGATCCGTCTCGCTCGTCACCGTCTGGCCGTCATCGAACGTGGCGTCCGCGATGCCGTAGTAGTGGAAGGGGCTAAGCATGTCGGCCTCGAGCGCGTGCTGCAAACGAATCTCGTACGGGACGTTGTAATCGAACACCTCGAACACGTTGAAGGCGTCCGTACGTTCGGGAGTGGCGGTCATCCCCAGGAGGAACCGGGGAGTGAGGTGCTCGATGATTCGTTGGTACGAAACCGCGCCGACCCGGTGAGCTTCGTCGATGATGACGTACTCGAACTCATCGGGCGAGAACTTCTCCAAGGTCTCAGGTCGTGACAAGGTTTGAACGGTTGCGAAGAGGTACCTCGCGGAACTTTCGCGCGATGTGCCGGCCAGCTTCCCGAAATCAGAGGGCGGTCCGCCGAGGACCTTCCTGTATTCCTGGATCGTGCGGTCGAGGATCTGCTCGCGGTGCACGAGGAACAACAACCGCCTGGGCGCGAATGCTTTGACGTCGAGCGCCGAAAGGATGGTCTTGCCCGTTCCGGTCGCCGAGATGACCACGGCCCGTCGCTCGCCGGCGTTCCGCACCAGCGCGAGGGCTTTCAGCGCCTGCTCTTGCATCGCATTGGGCGCCACGCCGGAGGTTCTTTCGTGCGGGGACGCCCTCGTGAGCCCGTCCCGAGTCGACGGTCGTATGGCAGTGGACGGAGGGGTGTACTGAGCGGCGTATTGATCCAGCCATGCTTGTGACAGGGGGAGGGAGCCCTCGTGTTGTTCGGCGATGAGGCGCTCCAACTGGCGGGCCAGGTCGCTGGTGGCGGCGGCCGAGACCTTGAGATTCCACTCCGTATTTCGGGCCAGTGCGTTCTCGGTGAGGTTGGCACTCCCGATCATCGCCGTGACCGTCTGATCGTGGTGAAAGACGTATCCCTTGGGGTGGAATGACGTCGAGGTGTGAAGCCGGACATCGATCCCGAGCCGTTGGAGATTCAGCAATTCAGCGAAGGCTTCCGGGCTGTTAAAGCCCAGATAGTCCGACGTCACAATCTGACCCGAGCCTTGGAACTCCACCAGTTCCTGCTTCAAGAGCGCGATAGCTCGAGGCGTGACGAAAGCGACGGAAAAGGAGAACGATGTGCACCGGCGCAGTTCGTCTCGGATCGTGCGAAGAACCGTGTTCTCTTCGCTGTTCAGGACCAACTGCGGGTGATATCTCCGCGGTGACACGACGTCGCCGCGGAGATACCCAAACTGGACGTCCACCGCCAAGTCGTCGCTCCAAACGAAGTCGATGCTCATGCGCTCAGGTCCCTCACGATCCGTTCCACAGCGGGAATGTCTGCCGGCGCCCAGGCGAGGTCCATCAGTTCGTGGGGCGAGAGCCAGCGGACTTCGGAGTGTTCGGTCAGTTCAGGTACTCCGGACACGAGCTCGCAGTAGAAGGTCGTGAGTGTCACGATCCCGAATTCGTACTCATGAGTCGTGGTCGCGACCACGTCGGCCACGCTGACTCGGCACTTGAGTTCTTCGACGATTTCACGTTCCAGGGCGGCACGGGCGCTTTCGCCGCGCTCGATCTTCCCGCCGGGAAACTCCCAGAGGCCCCCCAGTGAGCCATGCGGGCCTCGTTGAGCGCACAGGATTTTGCCTGCTCGCACAATGACGGCTCCGACAACGTCGATCTGTTTCTTCGGGGCGCTCACGAGCACAGCTTGCCAGGTTGCGGTTGGGGCTGGTGGTGATCTCCGAGCGTGTACCCACTCGTTGGGCTCCGGACGCCGGACGGTGGCGGTCGAGGGCGAGGACACACTCCCTCGGATCCGTTCAGGGAAGGGCGTGAACGCTTGTTCACGCTCCGGGCATCCTGTCTTTCCGCTCGTCGCGAGTGCGTCAGCCCATCCAGTCCCACTCGACCTGGAACGCCGACCCACGTCCGAACCGGACGCCGACGACCTTCGGGCCGCACGTGAGCCGGTCGCCCTCGTGCTTGCGCACCACGCCGCCCATCTTGAGGATGCGGATCAGCTCATTCCAGTGCCAGCCCGGGTAGTTCTCCTCGACGAACTTCGCCGTGTACCCCTTGCCGACGGCGATGAAGTGGGCGTGGCGAAGCAGCTCGTTCAACTCGTCGTGGGTGCGGTACTCGGTGAACTCGGTGAACTCGGGGGATTCGGGGAACTCGGTCATGGGGGCTCCTCTCTCGAGGGCACGGAGGTGCCCGACTTGGTCGTCCCGGTCGGGACGGCCCTGGTCTTCTCCGGAGGGCACCGTGTCGGGCGACGCGGTTGTCGGCCACCTCTGTCCGGAGGCGTGGGTGGCTCTCTTGACCTCGGTTGGAACCTACGTGGCGGCGCCGACAGAACTCTTTCCACGGCGTGGCCAGCGGACGCGTGCCGTCCGTGAATTCCCTGCAATGACGGCGTATTGTTG
>JAZQRG010000178.1:0-1587 GCA_045629445.1 Mycetocola sp.
GATCTTCCTTCATCTCGGCTTCGAACAGGTGCCGCTTGCCTCCTGCGAGCCGCGATCGGGCGGAGCGCCCGGCGTCCTTGAACGCCGCGTAGTAGTTGTCGTCGTAATCCTCGACAATCTGGAAGGTCCATCGACCTTCGAGAACGTTCCGCCCGACGACGTCCCGTTCGATCGAGTCTGCGATGTCATCGTGACCGGCCTTCCGGAGCAGATCGACGGCCTCGCCGAGTGCGAGGTCGGCCGTTCCGGTCAGGCGGTGAAAGCCGTAGAGCAGGCCGCGCGCGTGCTCGACGACTTCGAGGGCTTCCGAGAGCTTGCCAAGTGCTGCGACTGTCGCGTCGTCGAGTCCTGGCGGGCGAGAGTGGGCGGCGTCGGGGCCGTCGGCGGGGGAGGCGGTCATACCAAGCCATTATTGTGGCGGCCCACCGGTACGCACCATCCCCGCCCTTTACCGTGAAAGATCCTCACCGCTATGCTCCGGGCATGAACCCGCGGCAGGCCGGCATCCTCACCATGGTGGTTTCCGGCGTGATTGCTCTCTGCGCCGGGTTCCTGTTCACGAACTCATGGACGGCCATCCTTGGCGCGCTTCTCCTCGCTGCTGCCACGGTCTTCGTGGGAATCGGTGCCGTCTGGACATTGAAGACATCCTGGGGAGATGCGACCTGGCCACCCACCGTCGAGGTTGACCACGTCAAGGCCCTCCGAAAGCAAAGACGGGCCGCCATCGCGACCTGTTGCCTGGCGCCGCTGCTGATCGGAGGGTCACTCGCCATGATCGTCTCAGGGGCCGATGATGTGTGGCTCTTCGTCGGTTTCATCGTCGTCGGCGTGATTAACCTGCTGAGCGGCCTATCCCTGTTGCGCGCGGCGAGATCGAACTCTTCCGGGGCCGCGACTGACGACTGAAAGCCCGCACGCGAGGCCGATCGGTGTTGCCCGGGACGGCCAGGACGAATCGCACGCATGTGCAACCGGGTCATGAACCCGCTCGCCGCAGAAACGACAAGACCCCTCCGCCACCTCGCCGAAACGAGGTGAAGAAGGGGTCAAACTGCTGTGCCGGTGGTGGGACTCGAACCCACACGTCCTCTCGAACAAAGCATTTTGAGTGCTCCGCGTCTGCCATTCCGCCACACCGGCGCACAACAACGTCCACAAGATTACCGTAGGATTAAGGCGTGACCGAGCAAGAAGCATCAACCCCAGCCCCGCGACGTGTCGTCGTAGCAGAAGACGAATCGCTGATTCGCCTCGATATCGTCGAAATCCTCCGAGACAACGGCTTCGAGGTTGTCGGTGAAGCGGGCGACGGTGAGACCGCCGTTGCCCTCGCCATGGAGCTGCGCCCCGACCTCGTCATCATGGACGTCAAGATGCCGCAGCTCGACGGCATCTCCGCTGCTGAGCGCCTGCACAAGGCCCAGATTGCGCCCGTCGTTCTCCTCACCGCGTTCAGCCAGAAAGAGCTCGTGGAGCGCGCGAGCGAAGCGGGTGCCCTCGCCTATGTCGTCAAGCCGTTCACGCCGAACGACCTGCTGCCGGCGATCGAGATCGCGCTGAGCCGTTACCAGCAGATCATCACGC
>JAZQRG010000179.1:0-1639 GCA_045629445.1 Mycetocola sp.
GTGCGGGATCGCTGTAGCAATCGTCGTTGGGATCGTTAATTCCATCTCCGGCGCCAACGTGGACGACGCGGAGCGGGGCGACGTCCAACAACCCCCGCCTGCCGCCCAACCAGCAGAACCGGCCAAGTCCGCCGCGCAGCTGAACCGTCCCCGGTTTGATGCCGTTTCCTTTCGAGTCTGGAAGGAAGATATTGATCATGCCGAAGAGGATTCCGGAGGAGACGAAGCAGCGAGCGATCCGGCTTGTGCTCGATCATCTCGATGAGTACCCGAACCTGACGGCCGCGTGCGAGTCCGTGTCGGCCAGGCTCGGTTTCGGTGCCGAGTCGTTGCGCCGGTGGGTGCGGCAGGTGCAGATCGATGGTGGTGAGCTCCAGGGTGTGACCTCCAGTGAGTCGGAACGGATGCGCCGACTCGAACGGGAGAACCGTGAGCTGCGTGAGGCGAACGCGATCCTGCGGGACGCGGCGGTTTTCTTCGCCGGGGAACTCGACCCCCGACGCCGCTGATCTTCGCCTTCATCGAGGAGCAGCGTGCCAAGCACCGCTCGGTCGGGTCGATCTGCAAGCTTCTGCGGGAGCAGGGCGTGCCGGTCGCCGAGCGGACCTATCGGTCGTGGAAACACGCGCAGCCGAGCAGCCGTGACCTGGCGGACGCGGTCGTGATCGACGCGATCCGCGCCGCCCGAGTGAACGAGAAGGGCCAGGCGAGTCCGGAGTCGATGTATGGGCGACGGAAGATGACCGCGCTGTTGCGCCGGAATGGCGTCGCGGTCTCGAAGCGGCAGGTCGATCGGCTGATGCGCCAGCTTGGGATCAACGGTCTGGTGCGGGGCAAGAAGGTGCAGACCACGGTCCCGGACCGGGCCGCCGCCCGGGCGCCCGACCTGTTGGAGCGAGACTTCACCGCTGCCGCGCCGAACCGGCGTTGGGTCGCGGACTTCACCTACGTGAGGACGTGGGCCGGGTTCGTCTACGTGTCATTCGTCATCGACTGCTACTCGCGGGCAATCGTCGGCTGGCATGCGGCGACGGTGAAGACAACACCGCTGGTGACCACCGCACTGCGGATGGGCCTGTGGCGACGCGACCGCGCCGGGCACCCCGCCGCAGACGGGCTGGTGCATCACAGCGACGCCGGCAGCCAATTCACGTCCGTTTCATTTGCCGAGACGCTTGCCCTCGAAGGTATCGCCGCGTCGATCGGATCTATCGGCGACGCCTACGATAACGCCCTCGCAGAGTCCACGATCGGACTGTTCAAAAACGAGGCGATCCGAGACGGCTCACCCTTCCGCTCCGGGCCGTTGCACACGATCGACGACGTCGAATGGGTCACCACCGGATGGGTCGACTGGTACAACGCGCGCCGTCTGCACTCGACCATCGGTGACGTCCCACCCGACGAACACGAGGCCGTCTACTACGCTGGCCTCGAAACGCCATCCCACCCGGTGCTGGCACCCGCATAGGAGTGGCAAAGAACCGGGGACGGTTCAAACTGACCATGGGTGCAACGATCGGGCCGGACTTTACGTGGCTCACATTTGAGGCCCATGCCTCGAACCCGATGGAACCCTTCGCCCAGCCGATCGACGGCGAGATGACGGCGATCCTGGACTCTCGTTCGTGGAGGCTGG
>JAZQRG010000180.1:0-2537 GCA_045629445.1 Mycetocola sp.
GGCTACCAAGAGATCTCGATCTCGATCTCCGATTCGTCCTCGCCGCGTTCGATCTCGACCTTCAATTGCACCGTCGCCGGGATGTCGACACGGACGGTTTTGTTGTTCTCCACGAAGGACACTTCGTTGTGACGTGCGATCGCGTCGGCCAGTTCGTGCAGTCGTTGCGCCACTTCTTCGCGGGTCAGTGTGTTCTTGGTCTTGTGTTCGAACAGTTCGTCACTCATGGGTCCATCTGACCCGATGAGTATTGATCAGTCAATTCTTAACGAGCAGTGTTGGTGTCGTCGCGGCTCTTCTCTTCCGAGGCCGGGCCGGTCGTAGTCTGATTGTGCCCGCAACCTTCGACAGGTCCTAGCGGTCC
Source organism: Mycetocola sp. (assembly GCA_045629445.1). Lineage (GTDB taxonomy): Bacteria > Actinomycetota > Actinomycetes > Actinomycetales > Microbacteriaceae > Mycetocola_A. Next base: position 365 of record JAZQRG010000180.1, read on the forward strand.
ATGTAGAGGCGTGCTGCGTCTCGTTTGCTCGGCAGCGTCAAGCCAGGGGTGCCGGCTCGGGATGGGTTCGGATGCGAATCGACCCCGAGGGCGCGGTGAACGCGTGTTGGTGCCAGTACTGTCGTCGCACCCCATACGATGCGGCCGACGCCGATCGCGGTGGGTACTGTCCGTTCTGCGTATCTTGTCTGGTTCACGGTCTTCGTTCTATCACTGTCAAGTTCGGAGCCATAGAAGGTTGTGCCGGGGCCGGGCCTTCCCGTCAAGCCGAACCGCAGCTCTACGTCACTGACCCGAATCATCCGCGTCTGGTCCAGCCTCGGCTCGACCGTAAACCCACCGACAAGAAAGCGGCGCAATGCCTGCTCGACCAGTTCGCCACGTCCGGCACCAACCGGCTCGTTTGATCCTCACGCGGAGACGGCGGGAAACCTCAGGCGACGAACGCTCGGGCGTCGTCAGGGGGAGGAGATCGTCAGGGAAAGACTCAGCCTCTGCAGAAGGCAGCTGCGACTTCGGGCGGAAGTCCGTTGAGAAGATCCTGCGCAGGCACGGCGAGGACCGGATCGTCGGCGAGCCAGCTCGCTGCCGGGCAATCGGTCAGGAGAAAGCCCGTCTCCGGGGCGGCAGGACCCCCATCGGTGAACGCAGCCAGAACGTGCTCCGAAAGCTGCGCCGCAGATCCGTAAGTCGAGGCGCCCACCGAGAAGTCCGGCCCGAACGACGCGGAAGCGTTGAACGAACGATCGTCGCTCCAGCCCCACTTCGTTCCGACAACCCCCGCCAACAGTGCGGTTCCGTAGTTCTGCGCGTAGCCGTCGGCGGCCGTGTCGTAAGCCGATGACATCGCGGCGAGTACCGGCGAATTCGGGTCGGTGCGTTTCTTCGTTTCGAGATAGGTCACCATGTCGTGCGTCGACGTGGTCCCGTTCCCCCAGTACCCGGCCACGTGCGTATCCGTGAGACCGAACTCGTCGGCGATCGTCGAGATCGCCTGCGGGTACTTCGCGTGCAGACGATTGGCGATCCCGTCGTTCGACGCCCGGATCATCTCTGTGGCGTCGGCGTGGTCGGCGGGATCGCCGTACCGGAAGACGTATTCCGCGAGATACAACTTGACGATCGACACACCCGCACGGGATTCGTGCTCGTTGACCGTTCCCGCGCGGAATCCGGTGGGCGAATGCGCGAACGAGATCTGGGTGCTGCTCGGCGCCACAATGGCCCCGTTGTCGTCGAGAACCGGTGCCGGTGCCGCCGCAGCGGTCTGGACGCCGGATGCAGCGAGCGCGGTCAGAGCGGCGACGGTCAGGGCCTGTGCAAGGGAGCGCATGAAAGCGATCGTAGTGCCTCATGAAGCTTCCCAAACGTCATATCGCGCGCCACTGTCAGTGGGTGGGACACGGCATCAACCATCACGGCCCAGCCGTCCTCGACCTGGTCACTGGAAGAGCCTGTGGTCATGAGACCGACGAGCCGGCGCCCACCTGCGAGCAGATGGCGCAGATCTTGCTCGTCGACGGTGGGGTAGCCAACGCCGCCACGGTGTGTCCAGTCTGCGGCATTCGTGCTCCCAAGATTGTGATCGACCCGTCTGCATGTTGATCCCGATGACTTCATCGACATCTCCCAGAGTGCCTCACGCTCAGTGGTCAGCTATCTGTCTCCCAGTGAAGGACGAACCGCCACTCTCTCAACCAGAAAGCCTGACCTGTGTCCAACAAGGAATGGGCCTCCGTCGGCCCACACATCATCAATCCAGCGGAGAGGGGCTGTTAGCTCTGTACCCATCCATCGTCGTGGCGTTGCCATAGCGCCGGTTCGTCGTCGATGACGGTGACATTTCTGTTGAGCCACCAGGTGGCATCGGGGATTCCCGCCGGCGAGGACGGTTGCGCCGTCGTTGTTGGACAGGGGGATTGCGATGCCGGGGGTGGCGAGGTAGCCATGCAGGCTGAGATGGACACCGTCGTAGTCATTGGCTACGGCTGCCCAGTCCGGGACGTGCGGTGATGTTTCCCTGTCGTGCGGAACCAGTCGTGGCGTTTGGATTCAGGGACGCCCAGGGGATAGGTGTCGACCAGGTGGCCCAGTCCGTAGGGCTTGTGATCTCGTACACCCGAGGATTGTTGCGTGCGTGAACCGCCCAGACGCGCGCTTCTCCGCACCCGTT
>JAZQRG010000181.1:0-10392 GCA_045629445.1 Mycetocola sp.
CCAAAAAAGGCGGCAGCCTTCACCCAGGCAATCTTGGAAACGAGACGTCGCCCACAGCTATCCTCGACCCCCCGCCACCATTACGACGGCTGGGGCTCAACGTTTTAATCAGCCAGCCCGAGTGTCTTCAGCACCCAGGCCAGTTCGAACGCACGCTCGTGCCAGGCGCGATAGCGTCCGCTCACTCCACCGTGGCCTGCACTCATCTCGATCTTGAGCAGTGCCGGTGCTCCCACCTCGCGCAGCCGCGCGACCCACTTCGCTGGCTCGACGTAGAGCACCCTGGTGTCGTTGAGGCTCGTGACGGCGAGGATGGGCGGATAGGTCACATCCTCACGCACGTTCTCGTACGGTGAGTACGACTTCATGTATGCGTAGACCTCGGGGTTCTCAAGCGGGTTTCCCCATTCATCCCACTCGATCACGGTGAGCGGGAGATCAGGATCGAGGATGCTGGTGAGCGGGTCAACGAACGGCACTCCGGCGAGTATCCCGGCAAAGAGTTCTGGCGCGAGGTTGGCGACCGCCCCCATGAGCAGGCCTCCCGCGCTTCCGCCCTCGGCGACCATCCGTTCCGGTGTGGTGTAGCCCTCGGCGATGAGATGCCTGGCACACGCGACAAAGTCGGTGAACGTGTTTTTCTTGGTGAGCGTCTTGCCGTTCTCGTACCAGAAACGGCCGAGTTCACCACCCCCGCGGACGTGAGCAATGGCGAACGTGACACCGCGGTCGAGCAGGCTCAGCCGCGCGACCGAGAACGCTGGGTCCATGCTCGCCTCGTATGAGCCATATCCGTAAAGTTCGAGCGGACCGGGACGCTCGGCGCCCTTCTTCCAGACCAGGGAGATGGGCACGCGAGTGCCGTCGTCGGCAACCGCCCACTCTCGCTTCTGTTCGTAGTCGAGCGGGTTGTAACCGCCGAGCACCGGCTGCTGCTTCCGAAGCACGAGTTCACGGGTGCGCACGTCGAGGTCGAACACCGTCGCCGGTGTGACCAGCGAGCCGAACGCGAGCCGAACCATCGGCTGAGTCCACTCGGGATTGCTCGACGAGCCCACGGTGTACAGCGGCTCGTCGAACGCCACCTCGTCCACGGTGATCGCTTCGGGGGAGTCGACTCCGTCGAGCGTCGCAATGCCAAGCTGGCTGAGTCCGGCACGGCGGTAACCGAAGACCAGGTGGTCGGCAAACGCCTCGACGTCCTCGAGCCGGACCTCGTCGTTGTGCTTTCTCACGACGAGCGCGTCCGCTGGGCCGGTGCCGACGGCATCCGGGCGTACAGCGACAAGCTCGAAGTTCGGTGCCTGGTCGTTGTGCAGGACGAGGAACCAGTCCTCACCGCCGATGACGGCGTGTTCAACCGAGTATTCGACATCGTCTCGCCGCGCCCAGACCACCCGCGGCTCAGCCGTCACGTCGTCTGCGTCAAGAACGAGCCACTCGCTCGTGACGCTCGACGAGACGACGATGACGACGTACTTCGCGCTCCGGGTCACCCCGGCGCCGACCCAGAACCGCTCATCGGGTTCGGCGAGAACAACGACGTCGGCTGAGGTGGGAGTGCCGACCTCGTGCCGCCACAGGGTGTCAGGACGCCACGATTCATCGACCGTCGTGTAGAACACGTACCTGCCGTCGGGGGCGAACACGGCACCGTGCGAGGTGTTCGGGATCTCGTCGGTGAGATCCTTCCCGGTGACGAGGTTGCGGATGCGAAGCGTGAACCGCTCGTCGCCCTCGATGTCGACGGCCCAGGCCAGCAGCTCGCCGTCGAGTGACACGTCGAACGAACCGAGCGAGAAGAACTCGTGGCCCTCCGCCTCGACATTGCCGTCGAGCAGTACCTGTTCGCCGGCCACGTCGACGCCAGGTTCGAGGGTCGGGGGAGTCCAGTCGGCCGGGTCATTGATCGGCGCACGGCAGTGCAAGGCATACTCTTTACCCTCGATGCTGCGCGAGTAGTACCACCAGTCGCCTTCACGCACCGGGACGCTGAGGTCGGTCTCGAGCGTTCGCCCCTTGATCTCCTCGAAGATGCTCTGACGAAGCGGCGCGAGTGACGCCGTCTCCGCCTCGGTCCACGCGTTCTCGGCCTCGAGGTGAGCGATCACCTCCGGGTTGTCCTTATCGCGCAGCCACTCGTAGTCGTCGACGACAGTGTCGCCGTGGTGGGTCCGTTCGGTGGGTCGCTTTGCGGCGCGCGGTGCGGAAATTTCAGGCATGAATCAACGCTACCGGGCATAGGGTCGAAGCATGACTTCTCTCCGTACGCTCAGTCTCAATGACGGTTCCCAGCTCCCCGGAATCGGATTCGGTACCTACCCGCTGAAGGGTCAGGAGGCGACGGATGCCGTCACATCCGCCCTCGACATCGGCTACCGCCTGATCGATACAGCGGTGAACTACGGAAACGAGGATGCCGTCGGTCGCGCGATCGCCGAAAGCCCGGTACCGCGATCAGAGATCACTCTCACGACGAAGCTGCCCGGCCGTGACCACGGCTATGACGAGACCCTGCGTTCGTTCGACGCGTCGGCCGCAGCGCTCGGCGTTGACACCATCGATCTGTACCTCATCCACTGGCCAAACCCCTCAGTCGGTAAGTTCACCGAAAGCTGGAAGGCGATGGTGCAACTGCAGAGAGACCACCGGGTGCGAAGCATCGGGGTGTCGAACTTCACTCGGGAGTTCCTCGAGCGCCTCGGCGCTGAAACCGGAGTGCTCCCCGCCGTGAACCAGATCGAGCTGCACCCGTACTTCCCGCAGAACGCACTCGTCGAGTACCACCGTGAGCGGGGAATTGTCACCGAAGCGTGGAGCCCCCTCGGCAAGCGCGCCGCGCCATACAAGGAACAGGTCATCGTCGACATCGCCGACGCGCACGGGATCTCACCCACCCAGGTCGTCCTGCGCTGGCACATCCAGCGGGGCGTCGTTCCCATCCCCAAATCGGGCAACCGGGAACGGCAGCTGGAGAACTTCTCACTGCCGGGTGATGACCTGTCGGGCGATGAGGTCGACGCCATCACCGCGCTCGGCCGCGCGAACGGGCGGCTGTTCGGCGGCGACCCTAACACGCACGAAGAAATGTAGGTCTTCTAGGCTGGGGGCATGACGCTCTCTGACAGAACCGACTCAGCGATCCGCTCCGTTCTCCTTCGGGGGCTGACAGCGACCGCGGTCGCACTCGGTGCCGTTGGAATTCTCGGAGCGCTGACCCCGCTGAGCGCCGCCCAGGCGCTCCCAGCCGGAGTCCGCTCCGACGTCGAGGACTTCACGTTCAGTTCATTCGACGGCGAATACACCATCGGCAGGGACGACAACGGCAATTCGACGCTCACAGCCGTCGAAACGTTCGTCGCCGAGTTCCCAGAGTTCGACCAGAACAAGGGCATCATTCGGGCGATTCCCGAGGGCTACCTCGGCGTCAATCTGCACACCGAGGTCACGTCGGTGACGGATGCCGATGGCAACGCTGTCGAGTTCGATGACTCAGAAACCGAAGACGGGTTCATTCAGCTCGCTCTCGGCAACGACGACTACGTGCGTGGCACCCAGACCTATGTCATCGAGTACACGCAGCGGGATGCCGTTCGGGCCTTTTCTGACACCGACGCCGACGAATTCTATTGGGATGCTCCCGGTACCGGGTGGGACCAGCCGTTCGCCGAGGCGCAAATGCGCGTGATCGTGCCAGAGGAGCTCGCGGGTGAGCTGACGGGCGCTGCCGCCTGCTACAGCGGCCCCCAGGGATCGACGAACCAGTGCGAACTTGAGGAGACCGCCGACGGTGGTGCTGTCGAATTCGCCACCTCTGCAGCGCCCCTTTCACCACACGAGACCTTCACTGTCGCCATCGCGTTTGAGCCAGGCACGTTCGTGACGCCGGAGATCCCGTCCACCTGGCCGGTGTTCACCGTTGTGCCTGCCACGCTCACCGGACTCGGCGTTATCGGGCTTGTCGCTGCTCTGATCGCGCGGCGACGGAACGTGCGGGACGCTCCGGGGCGAAGCATCATCGTCCCGCAGTACAGCGTGCCGAGGGGGCTCGACATTGTGATCGCCGCCGATCTCATCGATGCGACCGCCAGGGCAATTCCGGCTCTGTTGCTGAGTCTCGCGGTGAGAGGCAACATCCGCATCATCGACCACGGAGAATCCTCGAAGTTCTTGGCGGCGAAGCGCAAGTACAGCGTTCAGTTCCTGACCGATGACGGCGCATCGGCCGCGGACATCGACGCCCTTGACGCGTTGTTCGGTAGTAGCAGGCAAACCAGCCAGATCACCGAGCTCGAAGCGAAAGATGTCACGTTGGGTACGAAGCTGCGCGCCCTTACGACCGGCGCCAAGGATGCCGCTGTGCGGTCGGGGTACCGGGTAAAGCGGACAGTGCCTGGTGCTGCGCGGTTCGCAGTGTTCGCGATCGCTGTATTCCTTATCCTCCTCCTCCTGCTTTTTGCCGGTCTTCAGTTGTACGGGACCAATATCTGGCTCTCCCTCGGCTTGTTCATTGGGGCCCCTGTCGTATTCGTGACGCTTTTCGCCGTCTCGTCGAAGAAAGTCCTTACCCTTCAGGGTGCTGAGGCGCGCGACTACTTGCTCGGCCTCAAGGAATACCTCGAGCTGGCAGAACGGGACCGAATCGCAATGTTGCAGAGTCCGTCCGGTGCCGAACGGGTTGCAATCGAGGACCGGGCGAACCCCGGAAATATTCTGGAGATGGTGAAGTTCTACGAGAAGCTTTTGCCGTTTGCTGTGTTGTGGGGCATCGAGAAGGATTGGGCAGACGAGCTCGGCCGGTACTACGCGACTGCGGGAACCGACCCGGACTGGTACTCCAGCCGCTCGGGCTTTTCCCCCTCCGTGTTCAGCGCCGGACTTCACGGTTTCGCGTCGACCTCGGGCGCGTCGACCCCGTGGTCCGGGAGCGGGGCCGCGAGCTCGAGTGGTGGTTCGGGCGGCGGTGGATTCTCCGGCGGCGGAGGGGGCGGGGGAGGCGGCGGCGGACGCTGAGCGTTTGCCCAAACGGGGGTGTCAAGTTGACGGCTGGATCGAGGGGTGTAATCATCGTTTACGGCCCCTCAACTGGCAACCTCGATCACATAAACTCCTCCTGAACATTTGGGGTTTTTCGTGCCCGGGCGAGTCCCTACTCAGAGAACTATGCCGGTGGATATCACCCTGATTATCGTGCTTGTTATAGCACTTGCCCTTTTCTTCGACTTCACCAACGGTTTCCACGACACGGCGAACGCCATGGCGACGCCGATCGCAACGGGAGCGCTCAAGCCCAAGACGGCTGTCACGCTCGCGGCGCTGCTGAACCTCATCGGTGCGTTCCTGTCGACGGAAGTCGCCAAGACCATCTCGGGCGGAATCATCCGTGAGGGTGAGGGCGGTGTGATGATCTCGCCTGAGCTCATCTTCGCCGGCCTGATCGGCGCGATCGTCTGGAACATGCTGACCTGGCTGCTCGGCCTTCCGTCGAGCTCGTCGCACGCGCTCTTCGGTGGGCTCATCGGGGCGGCCCTTGTCGGCGCGGGGATCGGCGCCATCGACTTCGGCGTGCTGACCTCCAAGGTGCTTCTGCCAGCGCTCCTCGCGCCGTTGACAGCGGGGCTCATCGCTTTCATCGCGACGAAGCTCGCGTACGGCGTCACTCGCCGTTACGACGGCAAGCCTGACGGTCGTTCCGGCTTCCGTTATGGCCAGATCTTCTCCTCGTCGCTCGTCGCACTCGCGCACGGCACCAACGACGCACAGAAGACGATGGGTGTCATCACCCTCGCTCTGATCTCGGTCAACCTGCAGGATGCACAGGATGGCGTGCAGTTCTGGGTTGTCGTCGTGTGCGCTCTCGCGATCGCCCTCGGAACCTACGTTGGCGGCTGGCGCATCATCAAGACCCTCGGCACCGGTCTCACCGACGTGAAGCCCGCCCAGGGTTTCGCGGCCGAGACCAGCACGGCTGCCACCATCCTCGCGTCCAGCCACCTCGGTTTCGCGCTCTCGACGACGCAGGTTGCCTCCGGTTCGGTCATCGGGTCAGGTCTCGGACGCCGCGGATCGACTGTGCGCTGGAAGACCGCTGGCCGGATCGGCATCGGCTGGCTGCTCACCCTTCCCGCGGCAGCCATTGTCGGCGCCGTCGCGGCCTTGGTAGCGCACCTCGGCACCTGGGGAATCATCGTCGACGCCGTCGTCGGTGTTGGCACGATCGCCTTCATCTTCCTCTGGTCCCGCCGTGACCAGGTCGGCCACCACAACGTCGTCAGTGAGGTCGCCGCCTCCGGTGGAGCCGTCTCTATCGCTCCCGAGGCCGAACCCGAACCGAAGAAGGTGTCCAAGTGATCGACTGGATGGGATTCGTCATTGTCCTGCTCGCGGCGCTCACCGGCACCGTCGTTGTCGTTGGGCTGTACTCGCTCGGACTGAAGATGCTGGTCCGCGCCGGTCGGGTACCCGTCGTGTCGCCGGCAACCTTCACCGACGCAATCACCGTACTGACAGCCGCTGAGATCAAGTCGGCCGCGAAAAAGGCCGCAAAGGCTGCACGGAAGAACCCGCTGTCGCCGCTCCAGAAGCGCATTGCGCTCTTCGCCGCATACGCCTGTTTCGTTCTCTGCGGCGCTGCCGTTATCTTCGGCGTCTACCTCATCGTTCCCGCCCTGCACGGGTAGCTTTTCACCGGGAACGAGAAAGCCCCCGACACTTTCGGCAACGCCGGAAGCAGTCGGGGGCTTTCGCCGGTTGTCAGTCGGTTCCGCGAATTCGCCCGAGGGTATTCATCAGGTGGTACACAATGATGGCGGCGAGTGTGCCGAGGGCGATGCCGTTGAAGATCACGTTGCCGAACTGCAGGGTGTAGTTGGCGATTCCGAGGATCAGCGCGATGGCGGCGGTGAACTGGTTCTTCGGGAGCGAGAAGTCGACCCGGTTGTCGACCCAGATCTTCACACCGATGATCCCGATGAGACCGTAGAGCGCCGTTGTAACACCACCGAGCACGCCAGCGGGGATCGTGTTGATCACGGCGCCCACCTTCGGCGAGAGGCCGAGTAGGATGGCGAAGATACCGGCAACCCAGTATGCGGCTGTCGAATAGACGCGGCTCGCGGCCATCACGCCGATGTTCTCGCCATAGGTCGTCGTCGCGGAACCGCCGCCCATGCCGGCGACAATCGTCGCGAGCCCATCAGCGAAGAGGCCACGACCGGTGAGCTTATTGATGGTCGGGTCATCGGTCATCTGTGCGACGCCGCGGATGTGACCCACGTTCTCGGCGACGAGCACGAGCACGACGGGGAGGAAGGCGGGCAGGACCGCCCACAGTGCTGAATCCGTGAATGGATTGCCGGGGCTGTTGAACTCCGGCAGGCCAAGCCACGCGGCGTCACCGATCGATGAGAAGTCGATTTCGCCACGAAGGGACGCTGCGATGTAGCCGACGATCACTCCGAGAAGGATCGACATCCGGCCGAGGATGCCGCGGAACAGCACAGTGGCGAGGATGACGGCGGCGAGCGTGATGGATGCCGTGACGGGCGCCTTCTCGAAGTTGCTCCAGGCGGCGGGGCCGAGGTTGAACCCGATGAGGGCGACGATGGCGCCGGCGACAACCGGGGGCATGAGCGCGTTGATCCAGCCGATGCCGGTGAACTGGACGAGCAGACCGACGAGCGCGAGCAGCAGGCCGACAATAACGATGCCGAAGAGAGCGCTGCCCATGCCCTGCGCTGTCGTCGCCACGGTGATCGGTGCGATGAAGGCAAATGACGAACCGAGGTAGCTTGGCAGGCGGTTCTTCGTGATGAGGAGGAAGAGCAGGGTGCCGATACCCGAGAACAGCAGGGTTGTCGATGGTGGGAATCCGGTCAGGATGGGGACCAGGAACGTAGCGCCGAACATAGCGACAACGTGCTGCGCACCAAGGCCAATTGTTCGCGGCCAGGTCAGCCGCTCAGCGGGCCCAACCACCTCGCGCGCCCCGACGTTCTTTCCGTCGCCGTGCAGTTTCCAGGGCAGATTCATTCAATCTCTTCTCGTTGCGGGTCGAAAGTCCTTGGATACCGTACCTGCAAACCGGCGGCGTGCGCGGATGAGCGCCTGGCTGGGAATAAACTGTCAGTCTGCGCTGCTGTGGCGCACGAGTCGGTGCTGCCGGTTTGTGTGCGTCGTCGTCGGTCGCGGCATCCCCCATTATCGAAGTTCGGAAGGGCCCCTGAGTGGCATCCTCATCTGCGCCAAGCGTCAAAGACCGCATCGACAAGTTTTTCGAGATCACCAAACGAGGGTCAACGTTCGGCGGCGAGGTCCGCGGCGGTCTCGTCACGTTCGTGGCGATGGCGTACATCGTCATCCTCAACCCGATCATTCTGTCCGGGGGAGTGGACGTCGACGGCCAGTCGCTCGACTTCGCCCAGCTCTCCGCTGTAACCGCACTCACCGCGGGTGTGATGACCATCCTGTTCGGTCTCATCGCGCGCCTTCCGTTCGCCTTCGCGGCCGGGCTCGGCATCAACTCCTTCCTCGCCTTCAGCGTCGTCGGACAGGTGACCTGGGCGGAAGCCATGGGGCTCGTCGTCATCAACGGCCTCTTCATCGTGCTCCTCGCAGCAACCGGCCTGCGCCGCCTGATCTTCGAGGCGGTACCAATCCAGCTGAAGATCGGCATCACGGTCGGCATCGGGCTCTTCATCGCCTTCATCGGCCTCGTCAACGCCGGATTCGTTACCTCGACCGGCCAGGCGTCTCCACCGGTCGGTCTCGGCGTCGACGGCTCCGTGGCGACCATCCCAACCCTCATCTTCGTGCTGACCCTTCTTCTTGGTGGTGTCCTCGTCGCCCGCAGGGTCAAGGGCGCGCTGCTCATCGCCATCCTCGTCGGTACGGTGCTCGCCGTGGTCTCCGAACTGATCTGGCCCGTTGGCCCGTCCAACGGCGGAGAGAACCCCGGTGGCTGGAGCCTCTCTGTTCCCGCGCTTCCCAGCCAGATCTTCAGCGCACCTGACCTCGGTCTGATCGGTGCGTTCAACTTTGGTGCGTTCGAACGCATCGGTATCCTCGCCGCACTCATGCTCGTTTTCACCCTCGTCTTCACAAACTTCTTTGACGCGATGGGCACCATGACCGGCCTGAGCAAGGAAGCCGGCGTCGCCGACGAGAAGGGCAACTTCCCCCGCATCAAGTCGGCGCTCATCGTCGAGGGTGTCGGAGCGGTCGCCGGTGGCGCGACGTCATCGTCCTCGGCAACCGTTTTTGTCGAGTCCGGTGCCGGAATCGGTGAGGGCGCCCGCACGGGCCTCGCTAACGTCATCACCGGTGTGCTGTTCATCCTGGCGATGTTCCTTACCCCGCTCACGAGCATCGTTCCGAGCGAGGTTGCTTCTGCCGCCCTCGTCCTCGTCGGTGCCATGATGATGGTGCAGATCAAGGACATCGCGTGGTCTGATTTCTCCGTGATCTTCCCCGTCTTTCTCACCATCGCGATCATGCCGTTCACGTTCTCCATTGCGAACGGCATCGGAGCTGGCTTCATCGCGTGGGTTGTCCTCCGTGCACTCAGCGGCAAGGCGCGCGAGATCAGCCCGCTTCTCTGGGTCGTCGCCGTTGGCTTCGTGGTCTACTTCGCCCGTGGTCCGATCGAGGCGTTCTTCGCCTGATCGTTTCCAAGCGGATTCCGCACAAACGGGCCGACCGGATTTTCCGGCCGGCCCGTTTTTTCATCTGGCGACATCAATCGCTGGACTGTCGCCGGCTCAAACTAGGCTGGGCGCATGGTTCAGCTCGGTCAGTATCCACGCGCACGACAGGTGCTTGTTCACCTCAGCGACACCCACTTCTTGAGCGGTGGAGCCCCGCTCCACGGAAATATTGCCACCGAGTCGACCCTTGAACGCGCCCTCGTCCAGATCGAACTGATGGGCATCCGGCCATCTGCCCTCGTCTTCACTGGTGACCTCACCGATCTCGGCGAAACGGATGCCTATGCTCGCCTTCGCGAGCGGGTCGAGCCGGTCGCGGCGAGGCTCGGTGCCCGCATTATCTGGCTCATGGGCAATCACGACGAGCGCGCGCCAATGCGCTCGGCGCTGCTCGATGAGGAGCCGTCAGATTCTCCGCTCGACACCGTCTGGGACCCCGACGGATTGCGGTTCATCGGCCTCGACTCGAGCGTTCCGGGATACCACCACGGTGAGCTCTCCGATGCGCAGCTCGACTGGCTTGACCGTGTTCTCGACGTGCCAGCACGCTTCGGAACCGTCATCGGCATGCACCACCCGCCGGTCCCGGCGCCACAGCCGCTGTTCGATCTCCTCGAGCTGAGAGAACAACGCCCGTTCGCCGAGGTACTCGCAGGCCGTGATGTGCGCGCGATTCTTGCCGGACACC
>JAZQRG010000182.1:0-1588 GCA_045629445.1 Mycetocola sp.
GCCCTCAAGCGCCGTGCCGCTCGCGCTCGGCGGGCCTCATAGAGGAACGCTCAGCGCTGTAGCGCGCCTAGAACCAACAAATGCCCGGCGGTTCTCCTTGCCGAGAACTGCCGGGCATTTTTGCGTCTGCAGCAGCGCCGACGGCGAAGGCCAGCAGCGCCGAATGAGAAGTGGTAGTAGCGCCTTAAGCGACCGTGCAGGCGGCCGCCTTAGTCCCGGTCGATCCAGGTCAGCGGAATCTCGATGGTCACCTCGGTGCCGCTGCCGGTCACGGTGTGCCAGTCGATCGTTCCGCTCAACTCGCCCTGAATTAGGGTGCGCACAATTTGGGTGCCAAGCCCCGCCCCGACGCGTCCCTCCGGCAGTCCGCCACCGTTGTCGCGCACCTCGACCTTGAGCTGGTCGTCGGTGCGTTCAACGACGATGTCGACGGTTCCCTCCCGGTCCGCGAGCCCGTGTTCGACGGCGTTCGTGACGAGCTCGGTCAACGCCAGCGCGAGCGGTGTCGCATAGGCGCTCGGCAGGGCGCCAAAGCTCCCTGTGAAGCGCGTGTGGGCCTTCGTGCCATGGGTGGAGGCGACCTCGGCGATCAGCCGGAGCACGCGCTCGAACACCACGTCGAAGTTGACGCTCTGCGTGAGACCCTCGCTGAGGGTGTCGTGCACGACGGCGATTGCCTCGACGCGGCGCATGGCCTGGCTCAGGGATTCACGCGCTTCTTCGCTGTGCGACCGGCGGGCCTGAATGCGCAGCAACGACGCCACCGTCTGCAGGTTGTTCTTCACCCTGTGGTGAATCTCACGGATGGTCGCATCCTTGGTGATGAGCTCGCGTTCCTGATGCCGCAGTTCGGTCACATCGCGGCACAAAACGATCGCGCCGACGCGCTCGCCCCGTTCACGGATGGGGATCGCTCGCAGGGTCACGGTCACGCCGCGAGCCTCAATGTCGGTGCGCCATGGCGCCCGTCCGGTGACAACCAGCGGCAGTGACTCGTCGACGATGAGCTTGCCCGACAGCAGCTGGGTGGTCACCTCGGCCAGTGATTCTCCCTCGAGCTCGCCCGAGAATCCCATGCGGTTGAACGCCGAAAGGCCGTTGGGGCTCGCGAACGTGACGATGCCGTCGACGTCGAGACGCACCAGGCCATCGGATGCTCGGGGCGCGCCACGACGCGGACCAGACGGCGCAGACAGGTCGGGAAAGTCGCCGACGGCGATCATGCGAAACAGCTCGTTTGCGCACTCGTTGAAGGTGAGCTCCTGGCGGCTGGGGGTGCGCGCCTCGCTCAAGTTGGTGTGCTTGGTGATCACGGCGATCGGATGCTCCGTCACCTCTGATCCGGTGGTCGTCAACCGGCGGAACACCGGAACCGCACGCACCCGGGTCGGGGTCTCCTCGTACCAGTCGGGGGCAGACGAGTCCACGATCTGGCCGCTGTCAAAAGCATCCGTCACCTGCTTCTTCCACTCCGGCTTGATCGGCTGACCAACGAAGTCGCGGTAGAAGAGGGTTGCCGAGCTTGAGGGGCGGGCGTGCGATACCGCGACGAAGCTGTCGTCGGCCGACGGCACCCACAGCACGATGT